>JAQZBU010000081.1 GCA_029237735.1 Ramlibacter sp.
CGGTGTTGGTCTGCTGCAGGATGGCCAGCTGCGCCTCCAGCGTTCCGCGCACCTCGGACATCCGCCGCGCGTTCGACTCGCTGAGGTTCTGCAGCTGCAGCGTGAGCGTGTCCGACAGTGTCTTTTGCAGCAAAGTGAGCTGCTGCGCAAACGCATCGATCTGTGTGTTCTGCGTGCGCGTTGCCTCCGCGCCCTGCTTGACCAGCGCGTCCTGGAAGGTTGCGAGCGTGTGCGTCAGCTCCGTGCGCGCGCCACGGGATGACTCGCTGATCTCCCGTCGCAGTTCGCGCTCCATCCGCTCATTGGCCGCGAGCAATTCCGCGCGCGCTGCATCGTTGGCGGGCGGCTTGCGCATGAGTACCATGAACACCACCGCCAGGTTGGCGATGGCCAGCGCGATGAGGGTCCAGAGTTCCAAGGGGGGCTCAGTCGGCGCCGGGCCGCCCCAAGGCGACTGAAGCCCCCTCGGGGGGCAGCGAAGTACACGAAGTGACAAGCGTGGGGGCCATGATCAGCCCAGCACTTCGGGGTTCAGCGGCGTAAGCGGCTTGCCATGCACGAGGAAACCGATCAGGTTGTCGGCAGCGAGATCGGCCATCGCCTTGCGGGTCGGCACCGTGGCGCTTGCGATGTGCGGTGTCAGCACCACGTTGGGCACGGTGAGCAGGTCTGGGTGCACCTTGGGCTCGCCTTCATAGACATCCAGGCCCGCGCCGGCGATCTTTCGCTCGCGCAGAGCCGCTGCAAGCGCAGCGTCATCGACGATGCCGCCGCGCGCGATGTTGATCAGGTTCGCGGTCGGCTTCATGAGCGCCAGCTCCGCTGCGCCGATGGTGTGGTGCGACTCTGGTGAATAAGGCAGCACCAGTACGAGATGGTCGGCCATCCTGAGCAGTTCGTCCTTGCTAACGTAGCGTGCCTTGCACTGCGCCTCGAGCTCTGGCGACAGGCGTGAACGGTTGTGGTAGATCACGTTCATGCCGAAGCCGTGCGCGCCGCGCCTGGCGATACCCTGCCCGATGCGGCCCATGCCGAGGATGCCGAGCGTGCTGCCATGCACGTCGGAGCCTGCGAACATGTCGTAGCTCCAGCGCTGCCACTTGCCGGCACGAAGGTAATGCTCGCTCTCGGTCACGCGCCGCGCGGTTGCCATCAGCAAAGCGAAGCCGAAATCGGCCGTCGTCTCGGTCAGCACGTCCGGCGTATTGGTGGCCAGCACCTTGCGTGCCGTCATCGCCGGCAGGTCGAAGTTGTTGTAACCCACGGCCATGTTCGCGCAGATCTTGAGATGCGGCGCGGCGGCCAGCGCGTCGGCGTCGATCCGCTCGGCGCCGGTGGTGAAGGCTCCAACCTTATCGCGCAGCTTGTCCGCGAGCTGCTGCTTCGACCAGGGCTCATCGGCCTGGTTGTTTTCGACCTCAAAGTACTGAGCCAGGCGCGAGACGACCTCCGGGAATACTGCGCGGGCGACGAGGATGCGGGGCTTGTCCATGATATTTCCTACCTGAACCAGATAATTGTGATGATGGCGAACAGCGGCAGCAAGATGCCGCACGACCACGCCATGTAGCCGAAGAAGCTGGGCATTTTGACACCGCGCTCCTCGGCGATGGCCTTGACCATCAGGTTGGGCGCGTTACCGATGTAGCTGTTCGCGCCCATGAAGACCGCGCCGGCGGAGATCGCGGCCAGGGTGGGTGCGAGGGTGGTCATCAAGACCTTGGCATCGCCGCCCGCGGTGTTGAAGAAGACCAGGTAGGTGGGCGCATTGTCGAGAAATGAACTCAACGCACCCGTGGCCCAAAAATACATCGCGGGGTCCGGGCTGCCGTCGGCTCGCGTCACGGCTGACACCACCGCGCCAAACGGGCCGTCCACGCCGGCGCGCAACATCGCAATCACCGGGATGATCGTGAGGAAAATACCCGCGAAGAGCTTCGCAACTTCCAGCATGGGCCCCCAGGAGAACTGGTTGTCCGCGTGCACGGCTGACGGCGTGATCTTCATGGATATCCACGTGATGGCGATGAGGCCCAGGTCGCGGACCAGGCCAGGCAGGCCAACCTCGGTGCCCGCGACATCGAACGCTATCGGGGACTTCCAGATCCCACTCAGCAGGACGAGCCCGACGATTCCAGCCAATAGCCAGAAATTGCGCGCGCCGTCGAAGCCGATCGCCCGCGAGTCGGGCGTCGGGTCGTGGGGCAGGACTTCCTCGCGGCGGTTGTAGTACCACCAATCCAGCGCATAGAAGATAGCCAGCAGCGAGCCGACCATGAACAGGGTTTCGGGAAAGATCGCCGTCACGGTCCAGAAAAATTCGACACCCTTCAGGAAACCCAGAAACAGCGGCGGATCCCCCAGCGGCGTGAGCGAGCCGCCGACGTTGGACACGATGAAGATGAAGAACACCACGATGTGCGCTGTGTGTCGGCGGTTGTCATTGGCGCGAATCAGCGGGCGTATCAGCAGCATGGAAGCGCCGGTGGTGCCCATCAGACTGGCCAGCACCGCGCCGATGGCGAGAATGATGGTGTTCAGCCCCGGAGCGCCGTGCAGGTTGCCGCGGATGTAGATACCACCCGAGACGGTGAACAGCGCCGTGAGCAGGATGACGAACGGGATGTACTCCGCAAGGGCGGCATGGACGAAACTCGAGCCCGCCGAGCCCGGACCAAACATCAAGGCAAATGGCACCAGGAAAGCCAGGGCCCAGCCGGCCGCGACTTTGCCGAAGTGGTGGTGCCAGAAGCTGGGCGCCAGGAGCGGCAGGATGGCAATCGACAACAGGAGGCCTGCGAAGGGCACACCCCATACGGGCGAGAGCTGCCGGCCGTCGAATTCGGCGGCCATGGCCAGTTGCGGCCACAGCAGCGGCAGCGGCATGACGAGGACCCAACGTACGAGTTTCATTTTTTTTGCCTCCTGCGCGGCGATGCGGCCGGTGCGCCGGCCTTTTCTGTCAGCGAAGCTGTCGAGCATACCCAATCGCGGCGCCCCGCCGCCAAATGCGGCCCCCCAGGTCAGAAAACTGTAGGCAGGTACCTACGGTGGGTCTGCGGGGAGTCCTACCGCGGAGGGACACGGCTGAAGCCTAAAGTTTTTCTCCATGTCGGGCGACCCCGCCCGACACGTTATCAACGCGGAGAGACGTCATGAATCAGGATCGAATCGAAGGCAACTGGAAACAGGTCAAGGGCAAGGTGAAGGAACAGTGGGGCAAGCTCACCGACGATGACCTGGACGTCATTGCAGGCAAGCGCGACCAGTTGCTCGGGCGCATCCAGCAACGCCACGGCCTCGCGAAGGAAGATGCCGAGCGTGAGGTCGAGACGTTCGAACGCCGCAACCCCGACTTCCATTTCGAGAAATCGTGACCACCCCCTACGCAAGAAAGGACACACGCATGAACAAGACACTCGTGACGCTGGCCGTAGCCCTGTGCTGTGGCTTTGCCGGCAGCGCCTCCGCGGCGATGGACAAGGCCGAATACAAGACCCAGAAGGACCGGATCGAAGCCGATTACAAGGCGGCCAAGGACAAGTGCGATCCGATGAAGGACAACGCAAAGGACATCTGCAAGGCCGAAGCCAAGGGCAAATACGAAGTCGCGAAGGCCGAACTGCAGCAGCAGTTCGAGCCGAGCCCCCGGCATGAAGCCAAGGTGAAGAAGGAAAAGGCAGACGCCGACTACAACGTGGCTCAGGAAAAGTGCGACGACCTCAGCGGCAACGCGAAGGACGTCTGCAAGAAGGACGCGCGGGCAGCCTATACCGCGGCCAAAGGCGACGCAAAGGTGACGAAGGCCGTCGCGGAAAAGGACGCCACCAAGGTTAGCGGCGCCGCCAAGGATGCTCGCGAAGACAAGTCCGACGCCCAGTACAGTGCGGCCAAGGAGCGCTGCGATGCAATGTCCGGGCAAGCCAAGGACACCTGCATCGCCGACGCGAAGAAGAAGTTCGGCAAGATGTAACCCACGGGCGTGCGTTGCTCGCCCGATAAGGTCAAGTCAATGCCTCCAGCACGGACTTGAGCTTGTCGGGCAGCACGACGGGCCGACGGGTGGAGCGATCCACGTACACGTGGACGAAATGGCCGCGCGCTGCAGAGGACGGCTCGCCCTGGACGAACAACCCCACCTCGTACCGCACGCTGGATTTGCCCATGTGGGCGACTCGCAAGCCGGCTTCCACAACCTGCGGGAATTCGATTGCGGAGAAGTAGTTGCACTGCGTCTCCACCACCAGGCCGATGGTTTCGCCGCGGTGGATGTCCAGCGCACCCTGTTCAATGAGATGCGCGTTGACGACGGTGTCGAACCAGCTGTAGTAGACGACATTGTTGACGTGGCCGTAGGCGTCGTTGTCCATCCAGCGCGTGCTGATGGAGCGGAAAGTGCGGTAGGCGCTGCGCGGCTCGGGCTGCGGTTTTGGCTGTGGTCTGGGCGGGGGGGAATGGCTCATCGTGTCCGATTCTGCCAGCGCCCTCGATACTCGGCCGCGACCCTGAATGTATTGACCTGGGCCTGCACCGTGTCCTCGATGCGGGTGCCATAGCCGCCGGCCATCGCGAATGCGAGAGGGATGCGCCGCTGCCAGGCCCAGTCAAAGACACGGCGGTCACGAGCCTGCAGGCCATCCCACGTGAGCTTCAGGCGGCCAAGCCGGTCGCCCTCGTGCGGGTCTGCGCCCGCCAGGTAAACGACCAATCCGGGCTCGAATCGACGTTCCAGTTCGTCCAGCGCGATGTCCAGCGCGTGCAGGTACTCGTCGTCCTCGCAGCCGTCCGCAAGATCGACGTCGAGATCGCTCGCCTCCTTGCGGAAGGGGAAGTTCTTCGCTCCGTGGATCGAGACCGTGAAGACGCTGGAATCACCGTGAAAGATGCTGGCCGTTCCGTTGCCCTGGTGTACGTCGAGGTCGACGATAGCGACCCGCAGGGTGCCCGGCTTCGATCGCGCCCACTCTGCCTGCATCAGCCGCGAGGCGACAGCCGCATCGTTGAATACGCAGAAACCGCCCCCCTTGTCGGCGTACGCGTGATGGGTACCGCCCGCGATATTGGCCGCAACGCCTTCGCGGAAAGCCGCCCGGCAGGCCGCGATCGTGGCCCCTACCGACCGGCGTGCCCGCTCGGCCATGGCTGGGCTCCAGGGAAAGCCGATCTCGCGCATGAGCCTGGGATCGACCGACCCGTCAGAGATGGCGCCTATGTAGGCGGGGTTGTGCACCAGCGCAAGTTCCCCGTCGCTCGCCGGCATCGCCTGCATGAGCTTTATTTGAGGAAGTTCGACCGCCAATCGATCCCGCAACAGCTGGTACTTGGCCATTGGGAAGCGGTGGCCCAGCGGCAGCGGCAGGACGAATTGGGTAGCGTAGAAGACCTGCATCGTCGGCAATTGTGCCGGTCGCATGAAACCCTTGGTTTTAGGTGTCACGTTCTAGAATGTTGCGTCGCAACAAAAAGATGCTTGCAAACCGTCTCGACGCCTCTATACTTCCACCCATGCTGCACTGCAACATAAATACGGCTCAGGCCGGTTCAGCGCAGATATCTGATCCCTCACCTTCAACAACCGGAGAAATCATATGTTGACCGCAGAACAAGTCCTGGCCTCCCAGAAAGCCACCATCGAAACCCTGTTCGGCCTGACCAGCAAGGCATTCGAAGGCGTCGAAAAGCTCGTCGAGCTGAACATGACCGCCTCCAAGGCCGCCCTGGCCGAAGCCGCAGACACCACGCAAGCTATCCTGGGCGTCAAGGACGCGCAAGAGCTGCTGGCCCTGCAAGCCTCGCTCTTCCAGCCCCTGGCCGAGAAGACCGCCGCTTACAGCCGTCACCTGTACGATATCGCGTCGGGCACCGGCGCCGAATTCGGCAAGGCGTTCGAGACGCAAGCCGCTGACGCCCAGAAGAAATTCCTGGCCGTCGTGGACAACGCCGCCAAGAACGCACCGGCCGGCAGCGAAACCGCCGTCGCCGTGTTCAAGAGCGCCGTTGCCGCCGGCAACAACGCCCTGGAATCGGTCCAGAAGGCCGTGAAGCAAGCGTCCGACGTGGCTGAAGCCAACTTCAACGCTGTCGCGAACCAGGCCGTCAACGCCGCCAAGACCACGACCGCCAAGAAGCGCTGATAGTTTCTTGAATTTCGAGGCTCCTGACTCCAGCTGGTTGGAGCGGGAACTCTACAAGTCGCGGAGCATCTATTCGACACTTTCGTTATTGAACGAGAGTTCTTCAGGTTGTCTCCTCGGGTCCTTTCGACACCCTCACGGGTTCAGGGATCCTTCAAGCCCCAGTCGCAAGACTGGGGCTTTTTTTATTTGTTATTTCGCTTTCGATTCCATCGCCGCTTTCAGCTGCGGCAGCATCCGTTGCATCGCTACGCGCCCGGCTTCGATGGCCCGGCGTTTCGCCGTGAAGTCGGCGCTGCCGACGCCCACCAGCGCGGGCCTGACGACGATATCCGCATCGTGCAGTTCATAGCCGTTGATGCTCTTGCCCATGATCGCGAAGGTCTGCAGCAGGATCTGCACAGAGTCCCCCGCCGGGTTGCCCTCCGGCGCGCTTGAGATATCCACTGCAATGACCACGTCCGCGCCCATCTGCCTGGCGTAGCGCACGGGCACCGGCGACACGAGACCTCCGTCCACGTATTCTTGGCTGCCGATCTTGACGGGCTGGAAAAGCGCCGGCACGGCACTGGAGGCCCGCACCGCCGTGCCCGTATCTCCGCGCTGGAACAGCACACCGGCACCGCTGTTGAGATTCGTCGCCACGACGCCAAGAGAAAGCGGCATCTGTTCGATCAGTTTGTTGCCGACATGGGCGTTCACATACCTGGCGAGAGCTTCGCCGCGCAGCATGCCGCGGCTGAAGATCGGCAAAGTCCAGTCGGCGAAGGCGGCTTCCTCCATGGCTTCGGCCACCTGTTGCAGCTGCTGACCGTTGCGCCCGCTCGCGTAGAGGGCCGCTACCAGGCTGCCCGCCGATGTGCCTACCACCATGTCGGGACGAAGACCGGCCTCCTCCAGCACCTGGATCACGCCCACATGGGCGAAGCCGCGGGCCGCGCCGCCACCCAGGGCCAGCCCGACCTTGGGCGGGCGCTTGGCCACGGGCTGTGGCGGCGGGGGTGGCGGCTCGTCCTTATGAAAAACCGAGGCGCAGCCGGCAAGCAACATCGACGCGAACAGCGCCGTTAGCCACCCTTTGATCTTGATCAACAACATACAATTGAGAATGATTCGTGTTTGCTTTATCATTGTGTCATCCCAACTGCACTCCTGCGAGGAAATCAGATGATCAAGAAAACCGCTGGCTTGGCGTTCATTCTCCTGGCCGCAGCTGCCGGCGCTTCCGCCCAGGAACAGGTGCTGAACCTCTATTCGGCTCGCCACTATTCCACCGACGAGGCGCTGTACGCCAATTTCACGAAAGCAACGGGGATCAAGATCAATCGCGTTGATGCGGATGACTCGGGTATTCTCGCCCGTCTTAAAGCCGAGGGCGCCGCATCGCCGGCCGACGTGATACTGCTGGTCGATGCTTCCCGCCTCTACAAGGGCGAGGTCGACGGTTTGTTCCGGCCCGTGAAGTCCAAGCTGCTGGAGGACGCCATCCCGGCCCAGTACCGTGGCAAGGCCACCGCCGAGGGCACCCCCTGGTTCGGCTACTCCACCCGCGCGCGCGTCATCGTGTACGACAAGGTGAAGGTCAAGCGCGAGGATGTGGACACGTACGAGGAGCTTGCCGATCCCAAGAACAAGGGCAAGATCTGCATCCGCTCCGGTTCGCACCCGTACAACCTCTCGCTGTTCGGCGCCGTGACCGAGCACCTGGGTGAACAGAAGGCGCAGGACTGGCTCAAGGGCATCGTGGCCAACCTTGCCCGCGACCCGAAGGGTGGCGACACCGACCAGATCAAGGGCGTCGGCTCCGGCGAATGCCAGATCGCGGTGAGCAACACCTACTACATCGCACGCCTCATTCGCTCCAGCAACCCCGACGACAGGGCCTTGATGGAACGCGTCGGCGTCGTCTTCCCCAACCAGAACTCCTGGGGCACGCACGTGAACATCGCCGGCGGCGCGATGGCGAAGAACGCGAAGAACCCCGCCAACGCGGTGAAGTTCCTGGAGTACCTTGCGAGCGCCGAGGCGCAGAACTATTTCGCCAATGGCAACAACGAGTGGCCCACCGCGAAGGGTGTGAAGGTGAACAATCCCGCCCTCACCGCGATGACCGGCGGCGGCGACTTCAAGACCGAGACGATTCCTTTGGCGGCCGTGGGCGCGAACCAGGTGAAAGTGCAGCAGATGCTCGACCGGGTCGGGTTCAAGTGACCAGCCCTCGGCGATAATTGACGTTTACGTCAACGTCAATCCGCACAGGAGCATTCCATGGACATCAAGGGCAAAGTCTTCATCGTCACCGGCGGGGCCTCGGGCCTCGGCGAAGGCACGGCGCGCATGCTGGCGGCCGCGGGCGGCAAGGTCGTCGTCGCGGACATGCAGGCCGAAAAAGGCGAGGCCGTGGCCAAGGACATCGGCGGCGCTTTCGTCAAGTGCGACGTGAGCCAGGAGAGCGACGCCCAGGCCGTCGTTGCCAAGGCCGTCTCATTGGGCAAGCTGATGGGCCTGGTCAATTGCGCAGGCATCGCGCCGGCGGAAAAGACCGTGGGCAAGAGCGGCGCGCATTCGCTGGCCGTGTACACGAAGACCATCATGGTCAACCTGGTGGGCAGCTTCAACATGATCCGCCTCGCTGCTGAAGCGATGACGAAAAACGAGCCTGAGAGCACGGGCGAGCGCGGCTGCATGATCTCCACGGCCTCCGTCGCCGCGTACGACGGCCAGATCGGCCAAGCCGCCTATAGCGCATCCAAGGGCGGTATCGTCGGCATGACACTGCCGATCGCGCGCGACCTCTCGCGCAACGGCATCCGCAACATGACCATCGCACCCGGCATTTTCGGCACGCCCATGTTGTTCGGCATGCCCAAGGAAGTGCAGGACGCGCTCGCCGCGAGCGTGCCCTTCCCGTCGCGCCTGGGCACGCCTGAGGACTACGCGAAGCTCGCCAGGCACATCTTCGAGAACGACATGCTCAACGGCGAGGTGATCCGCCTGGACGGCGCGATCCGCCTGGCGCCGCGCTGAAACGCGAGAGCGGATACCATGCATCCCGCTCCTGCGGAGATGCAATGAAGAACAAGCTCGCGTTACTGGCCGCGGCCCTCGTGGCCGCGTGTTCCAGCACGCCGTTCGACTACAACCCAGACCAGCCGGACTCCCCGGAAGCCGCGTCCGGTTATGCGGAAAAGCCCGGATGGGCGACCGACACGTTCGCCGTAGCCGCCGCCAACCCGCAGGCTGCGGACGCCGGCTACCGCATCCTCCGGGCGGGCGGCTCCGCAGTGGACGCCGCCATCGCCGTGCAAATGGTCCTTGCGCTGGTCGAGCCGCAATCCAGCGGTATCGGGGGGGGTGCCTTCCTGTTGCACTTCGACGGCAAAGATGTGGAGGCCTATGACGGCCGCGAGACCGCGCCTGCCGCCGCCGATGAACGCTTGTTGATGGGCCCCGACAACAAGCCGCTGCCGTTCTACGAGGCCGTCGTGGGAGGGCGCGCCGTGGGCGTACCCGGCGCGGTGCGGATGCTTGAGATGGCGCACCGCCAGCACGGCAAGCTGCCGTGGCCCCGGCTGTTCGAGCCGGCCATTGCACTCGCGGATGGCGGCTTCAAGGTCAGCCTGCGCCTGAACAAGCTGGCGAATTCGGATGCGCACCTGAAGAAGGACCCGCAAGCGGCGGGCTATTTCCTGGAACCCGATGGGCGAGCTCGGCGGGTCGGCTTCAACCTGCGCAATCCCGAGCTCGCCGCGGTGCTGCGCCGCATCGCCACCGAGGGCTCGAAGGCACTGCATGAGGGCGAGATCGCGCAGGCGATCGTGAAAAAAGTGCAAGCGCACCCCGCCAACCCCGGCCGCATGACGCTCGCCGACCTGGCGGGCTACCAGCCGAAAAAGCGCGCGGCGCTTTGCCACGATTACCGGGCCCGCGGACGCGATTACCGCATGTGCGGTTTCCCGCCACCGGGTTCGGGCGCGATCACGGTGGGGCAGATCCTGGGCATCCTGGACCGCTCGCATGCGGATGCGATTGCACTGGAGAACGGCTTGCCTTCTGCCAACTGGCTGCACCTTTACACCGAGGCTTCACGCCTGGCATTCGCGGACCGGGCGCAATACATCGGCGACCCGGATTTCGTGCAGCCGCCGGCCGGCAACTGGGCAAGCCTGCTGGAGCCCTCCTACCTCGCGCAACGCGCGAAACTGATCGGCGCGCAGAGCATGAAGGTCGCCACGGCCGGCACGCCCGGCGGTGCCACCACGAGCCATGCACCCAGCGCCGATCAGCCGGAATACGGCACATCCCACATCAGCATCGTCGATGCGCAGGGCAACGCTGTCGCGATGACGACCACGATCGAAGACCAGTTCGGCTCGCGCCAGATGGTGAGCGTCAACGGCGGCGCAGGCGGCTTCCTGCTGAACAACCAACTCACGGACTTCAGCTTCGCGCCGACGGACGCGCAGGCCAAGCCCGTCGCCAACCGTGTGCAGCCCGGCAAGCGCCCGCGCTCGTCGATGGCGCCCACACTGGTGTTCGACAAGGCCACCGGGCAGCTGGTGCTGAACGTCGGCAGCCCCGGCGGCGCGATGATCATCCACTACACCGCCAAGACGATTTACGGCGTCCTGAACTGGGGCCTGAATGCGCAACAGGCGATAGCGCTGCCGAACTTCGCGTCGCTGAACGGCCCGAGCCTGCTGGAAAAAGAACGCTTCCCGCCCGCGACCGTGGAAGCGCTGCGCGCGCGGGGCGCGCAAGTGCGCGAGCAGCCGATGACCAGCGGGCTGCAGGCAATCCAGCGCACGCGGGCCGGCTTTTTCGGCGGGGCGGACCCGCGCCGCGAAGGCATCGTGCTCGGGGACTAGGCTTTTTCCGTGCGCAACGGATTGGCCGGCTCGGGTTCCTCGGGCAGGCCGATGCGTTCGTACTCGGAGATCACTTGTGCGCCCAGGAGCAGGAGAGTCGCTGCGATTTCCAGGCTCAGCAGCACGACGATTGCTGTCGTCAGCGAGCCGTACACCACGTTCACCTGCGACAAGGTGCTGAAGTACCACACCAGCAGGTGGCGGGTCACCTCCCACAGGAGAGCGGCCGTCACGCCGCCGATCAGGGCATGGCTCCAATGGAGGCGCCCCACCGGCATCACCATGTACACCGATGTCAGGACGAATATCTCCCCGGCCAAGCCCAGTAGGTACAACAGCAATCCCGAAACGCCGCTGAGCGACCAGTCACGGCCGAACAGGCTGACGCTCTCCTCGCCGATGGCCTGCAAGCTGCCCGCGACCAGCGTGACCACCAGCAACCCAAACCCCAGGCACAGGATGTAGAGGTAGGGCAGCATGGCCGACACGATGAATCGCCGCCTGCGCACGGCCACGCGATGCAGGAAGATCACCGACATCGCGTTCTCCAGCACCGTGAACGCCAGCGAGCTGAAAAACAGCATCGTCGCGAAAAGCACCCAGCCGATCACGTCGCGATGATCGAGGAAAGTCGATAACTCGTCGACGATCGCCTGTGACTGGCCGGGCATCAGCCACTCCAGGTAACGCCCGAGGGTGCTCAGAAGCTCGCCCTGGTCGACGATATGCGACAGCGCGATCACCGTGAGGATCAGCAGGGGCACGACCGACAGCAACGCGTAATACGCCACGGCGCCCGCCAGAAGCAGGCCCTGGTTCGCGCGGAAGTTCTTGAGCACTCGCCAGCCGAAAGTGCCGGGGCTGCCGAGAACCTGCGCGAATTGGGGGCTGATGATGCGCATGCGCCCGAGGATGGTCAAACGTCGATCGCGGCGGCCGAGCCTGCGCGTTTGCGCAACTCGTACTTCTGGATCTTGCCCGTGGACGTCTTCGGCACCTCACCGAACACCACGGCCCTGGGCACCTTGAAGCCCGCGAGATGCTTCTTGCAGTGGGCCACGATGTCCTGGACCGTCGTGGTCGCCCCTGGTTTGAGTTCCACGAAGGCGCACGGCGTCTCGCCCCACCGTTCGTCCGGCTTGGCGACCACGGCGGCCGCCAGCACATCGGGGTGGCGGTAAAGGACATCCTCGACTTCGATGGAAGAGATGTTTTCGCCGCCCGAGATGATGATGTCCTTGCTGCGGTCCTTGATCTTGATGTAGCCATCAACGTATTGCACGGCCAGGTCGCCGGTGTGGAACCAGCCGCCCGCAAATGCTTCCGCAGTGGCGGCGGGGTTCTTGAGATAACCCTTCATCAGGATGTTGCCGCGGAACATGATCTCGCCCATGGTTTCCCCATCCATCGGCACGGGCTGCATCGTTTGCGAGTCGATCACTCGCGCGTCGCGCTGCAGGTGGTAGCGCACGCCCTGGCGGGCGTTGAGCCGCGCGCGCTCGCCGATGTCCAGGCCGTTCCACTCGTCGTGCTTGGGACATACCGTCGCCGGTCCATACACCTCCGTCAGCCCATAGACGTGCGTCAGGTCGAAACCCATGCGCTCCATGCCTTCGATCATCGATGCCGGGGGCGCCGCGCCGGCCACCATGGCCTTCACGCCCTTGGGCAGACCCAGTTTCATTTCGTCGGGCGCGTTCACGAGCAACGCCTGCACGATCGGTGCGCCGCAGTAATGCGTCACACCATGGGCCTTGATCGCATCGATCATCGCCTTGGCTTCTACTCTGCGAAGGCACACGTTGACACCCGCACGCGCGGCGATCGTCCACGGGAAACACCAGCCGTTGCAGTGGAACATCGGCAACGTCCACATGTACACCGGGTGCTTGCCCAGGTCCCATTCGAGGATGTTGGAGATGGCATTCACCGCCGCGCCGCGATGGTGATAGACCACGCCTTTGGGATTGCCGGTGGTGCCACTCGTGTAGTTGAGCGCGATGGCGTCCCACTCGTCGGCGGGCAGTTGCCAATCGAACGCAGGGTCGCCGCCGGCCAGGAGTTCCTCGTAGTCCATGACGCCGATGCGTTCGACCGTGCCGGTGAAGAGGACATCCGTGACGTCCACGACCAGCAGGGGCCGCGCTGTCTTGCGAAGGGCGATGGCTTTCTTCATCACGCCCGCGAACTCCGGATCGACAATCACGGCCTTTGCCTCTCCGTGGTCGAGCATGAAGGCCACGGTCTCCGCGTCCAGCCGCGTGTTGAGCGCGTTGAGAACGGCTCCGCACATGGGAACCCCGAAATGCGCCTCTACCATCGGGGGCGTGTTGGGCAACATCACGGCGACCGTGTCGCCCTTGACGATGCCGCGTTGCGCCAGGGCGCTGGCCAGCCGGCGGCAGCGGGCATAGACCTCGCTCCAGTTACGGCGCAAGTCGCCGTGGATGACGGCGAGGCGCTGCGGATAGACTTCCGCCGTGCGCTCGATGAACGACAGCGGCGACAGCGGCGCGAAATTGGCCGGGTTGCGCTGCAAGTCCTGGTCGAAAATACTCGTCATATGTTTGTCTCCGAGGTGTTGCACATGCAATCGGGTGGTCTGCCGGCGTAAAGCGCAACGCTGCGGCGCAGCAACTAAGTAAGAATACGCGACGATGGCCATTCCCCAGACTTTCATCCAGGAGCTGCTCGCGCGCGCCGACGTGGTGGAAATCGTCGGCCGTTACGTTCAGCTGAAAAAGGGCGGCGCCAACTACATGGGGCTGTGCCCCTTCCATGGCGAGAAGTCTCCTTCCTTTTCCGTGAGCCCCACCAAGCAGTTCTATCACTGCTTTGGCTGCGGCAAGAACGGTAATGCGATTGGTTTCCTGATGGACCATGCCGGGATGAACTTCGTCGAGGCCGTCAAGGACCTGGCCGGCCAGTATGCGATGCAGGTTCCCGAGGAGGACGCATCTCCGCAGGACCGGGCCCGGGCAGCTCAGCAGCGTGAAAAGCAGGCGACCCTCACGGATGTGCTTGAAAAGGCTGGCGAGGCCTATCGCAAACACCTCAAGACTTCGTCCAGGGCCATCGACTACCTCAAGGGACGCGGCCTATCGGGCAAAATCGCCAGGCAATTCGGCCTGGGATATGCCCCCGAGGGCTGGCGCAGCCTGGCCAGCGTGTTTCCCAACTATGACGACCCGCTGCTCGTGGAAAGCGGCTTGGTGATCCTCAATGAAGAGGAGGACAAGCGCTACGACCGCTTCCGCGACCGCGTGATGTTCCCGATCCGCAACGTCAAGGGCGAGTGCATCGGTTTCGGCGGCCGGGTGCTGGGCGAAGGCACGCCGAAGTACCTCAACTCGCCGGAAACGCCGGTCTTCAGCAAGGGTCGCGAACTCTACGGCCTGTTCGAGGCCCGCAACGCGCTTCGCGAACACGGCTTCGTGCTGGTGACCGAGGGCTACATGGACGTGGTGGCCCTGGCGCAACTGGGCTTTCCGAACGCCGTCGCCACACTGGGTACGGCCTGCACGCCCGACCACGTTCAAAAGCTCTTCCGCTTCACAGATTCGGTGGTCTTCAGCTTCGACGGCGATGAGGCCGGCCGCCGTGCCGCGCGCAAGGCGCTGGACGGCGCCCTGCCCTACGCCACCGACGTGCGCTCGGTGAAGTTCCTGTTCCTGCCGGCCGAGCACGACCCGGACAGCTACATCCGCGAGTTCGGCCGCGATGGCTTTGCCAGCTTCGTTCAGCGAGCAGTGCCCTTGAGCATCTTCCTGGTAGAGGCGTGTTCGGAAGGCTGCGACCTGAGCACGGCCGAAGGCCGCTCCCGGATGCTCAGCGCGGCAAGGCCGATGTGGACCCAGCTGCCTGAAGGCGCGCTCAAGCGCCAGCTGCTGAACGAAATAGCCGAACGCGGCTCCGTGGGCACGCACGAACTGATGGATCTGTGGGGCCTGGGCACCCCCACGGCCAGCAGCAAGTGGAAGAGCCCCTCCCGTTTCAGGCAACCCCCGCCGTCCAGCCGCAAGGCCATCAAGCCCAAGATGCACGCTCTCGCCGAGCACATCGCCCGGCTGGCGCTTCGCAATTCGGCTGCCTGGGATTTGTTGTCCGGTCCGGACCACGAACTCCTGTGCAGCGTGGAAGGGCCGATCGGCGACTTGTTCTCATGGCTGGAGACCAGTTTCCACGAGCACGGCGCGCAGCCCTGGGCGGCCCTTGCGATCGGCGTCGAGGGCACCACTTTCGCTTCCCTGGCGACGGGCCTGATGGCCTATGACAACCTGCAGCCCAGCGGCCGGGTGATCGAAGACAACGAGAACCCCGAGGACGACCTCAAGCGGACCATGAAACGCCTGCACCTGGGCTTGATCGAAGAGGAGATCGCGACGGCCAACCAACTCCCGATGAGCGACCCCAACCGAGTCGAACGCCTAAAGGAACTCAGCCGCCGGCAAATGGCCGTACAGAACCAGAAGTTCGGTTCGACGACTTGAAATTTGCCCCCGAAGGTATAATGTAAGGTTTGCTAGGCGCAAGAGCGACAGCAGCACCTCCGGACCCAGGCCGACCGCGGACACCATGCTCCCGACAGGCCACCTACCCGCAAGGACTGCACCCCAAATGTTCGCCCACTCATCTTGCCCCGCGAAGGACGGCTGAAGCCTGCGGGTTTCTGGCCGTCGCCTCACCCGCGCCGGGTTGTAGTGGCGCTTTTTGTGTTTCTGCATTTTTGCCAGTTCGAGGTATTTATTCATGCCCGCTCAAAAGTCCGAATCGCGCAAGCCCGCTGCGAAACCTGTCGTGAAAAAACCGATCAAACCCGTGGCCCCGGCCAAGGCCCAGCTCAAGGTCGTGAAGACCTCGCCGAAGCCCCAGCCAAAAGCCGCAGTCAAGCCCGCAACGAAAGCCAAGCCAGTGCCAGCAACGAAGTCCCCCGCCAAGCCATCCGACAAAGCATCCGCCAAGGATGAGGTGAAGAAACCCGTCAAGGCGGCAGCCGTGGAAGAGATCGTCAAGAAAAAACCGGGCCGCCCCCCCAAGGTGCAATCGGCCGAATCCGACGCGCCGCCCAAAACCGGAGCCAAGCGCGGCCGCAAGCCCAAGAACGCCACGGCGAAGCCTTTGGGCGAAGAAGAGGACATGTCCGACATCGAGGAGGACCTCGTCGGCGAGCCCGTGGTCGAAACCACCACCGAGAAGGTCAAGCCGCTGCGCATGAAGATCAGCAAGGCCAAGGAACGGGCCTTGATGAAGGAATTCGGCCTGGACGAGACCGTCTTGTCCGAAGAGGAAATGCTCAAGCGACGCCAGCGCCTGAAGACGCTCATTACGCTGGGCAAGACGCGCGGCTACCTGACGCACGCCGAAATCACCGACCACCTGCCCGAGAAGCTGGTTGATGCGGAGACGCTGGAAGTTGTGGTCGCGATGCTCAACGACCTCGGTGTGGCGGTATACGAGCAGACGCCCGACGCCGAGATGCTGCTGCTGAACAACACGACGCCGACCACGGCGACAGTCGAAGAAGCCGAAGAGGAAGCCGAAGCGGCACTCTCGACGGTTGACAGCGAATTCGGCCGCACCACGGACCCGGTTCGCATGTACATGCGCGAGATGGGCACCGTCGAACTGCTGACGCGCGAAGGCGAAATCGAGATCGCCAAGCGCATCGAGGGCGGCCTGATGGCCATGATGGAGGCGATCTCCGCCTCGCCCGCCACCATTGCCGAAATCCTGCGCCTGGCGCACGAGATTCGCGACGGCAAGGTCGTCATCTCCACCGTCGTGGACGGTTTCTCCAACCCGAACGAGGCCGACGACTACGTGGCCGAGGAAGACTTCGACGAGTTCGACGCCGATGATGACGACGACGGCCAGGGGGGCTCCAAGGCCCTCACCAAGAAGCTCGAAGAGCTGAAGACCCAGGCGCTCGAACGCTTCGACCGCATCGCCCTCCTGTTCGAGAAAGTGCACAAGGTCTACGACAAGGAAGGCTGGGGAACGCCCGCCTACGTGAAGGCCCAGCATGCGCTGTCCGAAGAGCTGATGACCATCCGCTTCACGGCCAAGACCATCGAAAAGCTGTGCGACATGGTGCGCGGCCAGGTGGACGACGTGCGCAAGAAGGAGCGCGAGTTGCGCCGCATCATCGTGGACAAATGCGGCATGCCGCAAGAGATCTTCATCAAGGAATTTCCGCCCAACCTGCTGAACCTGAAGTGGGTGGAGAAGCAGGCCGCCTCCGGCAAGCCGTGGTCCATCATCCTCGCGCGCAACATTCCGCCGATCCAGGAACTGCAGCAAAAGCTCGCCGACACCCAGTCGCGCGTGGTGGTACCGCTCGCGCAGCTCAAGGACATCAACAAGCGCATGAACGAGGGCGAGGCCTCATCGCGCGAGGCGAAGAAGGAAATGATCGAGGCCAACCTGCGCCTCGTGATTTCCATCGCCAAGAAGTACACCAACCGCGGCCTGCAGTTCCTGGACCTGATCCAGGAAGGCAACATCGGCCTGATGAAAGCGGTGGACAAGTTCGAATACCGCCGCGGCTACAAGTTCTCGACCTACGCCACGTGGTGGATCCGCCAGGCCATCACCCGTTCGATCGCCGACCAGGCCCGCACGATCCGCATCCCGGTGCACATGATCGAGACGATCAACAAGATGAACCGCATCTCGCGCCAGCACCTGCAGGAGTTCGGCTTCGAGCCGGACGCCGGCATCCTGGCGGCCAAGATGGAGATCCCGGAAGACAAGATCCGCAAGATCATGAAGATCGCCAAGGAGCCGATCTCCATGGAGACGCCGATCGGCGACG
>JAQZBU010000082.1 GCA_029237735.1 Ramlibacter sp.
GAAGCCGAGCACGCCGGTGATGGACAGTTTGGGGAAGAACTCAGCCCGCACGCTTTTCACGTCGAGGGCGCGCGCGTGCAACTCTGCTTCCTGCGCCAGAACGTCGGGCCGTTGCGCCAGCCACGCCGCCGCATCGGGAATCCGCACGACGATAGAGCTGGGCTGCACGGTGTCCGAAGTGCGCAGCTCGAACCCAAGGGGCGACACGCCGGTGAGTACCGCGAGCCGGTGTGTGGCGACCCGGGCCGCCGCCTCGTGCACAGGGATGTCGGCCAGTGCGGCCTCGAGTTCGGATTGCGCCCGCACGTCGTCGATCGGCGCGGCTATCCCTCCCTGGGCGCGCACCTGCACGAGCTTCAACGTGCGGTCGCGGTTCTCCGCAACCGCGCGAGCAAGCTGGAGCTGTTCGCGCGCCCCGATCAGGGAAAAATACGCGTGGGCGATCTCCGCGCTCACCGCCAGTCGAACTCCCTGCGCCTGTGCCTCGGCGGCCTTCACGCGCTGCGCCGCTGCGGACGATTGCGCGCGCAGCCGGCCGAACAGGTCCACCTCCCAGCTGAATTCCATGCCCAGCTGCACGTTGTCGCTGCGCCGCTGGGCGCTGGATGTTCCGGGCGCCTCGGCCTCGCTGGCTTGCGCGGCACGGCCCTGCAACCCGACCGAGCCGGACGGCCCGTAAGACGCCTTGGCGCCTTGCAGCAGCGCATGGGAGCGCGCGATGCGCGTGTGCGCCTGCTCGATGTCCAGGTTGGCGCCCAGGCCTTGCTGAATCAAAGTGGAAAGCACGGGATCGCCAAGCGACGCCCACCATCCCGCCGTGCTGGGGGCGGCCTGTTCCGCCGCGACCTGGGCTTGCACGGATAGGTTCGGCTCCTGGGCCAGGGTGGGTGCGGCCAGCAGTGCGGCGGCGAGCGCAAAGGCGGAGAGTTTGAACGTATGCATATGAACCTCCATCAAGCGGCTTCGGCCGCGGTTTCAGTGGATTGGGCGATGCGGCCGCGTTGCAGCAGCACGTAGAAAACAGGGGTGAACAACAATCCCGCCACGGTGACGGCAAGCATCCCCGCGAACACGGCGACCCCGACCGCCGTCCACGGCACTCAGCCCCTCCTGCTGCAGGCGCCGCGCAAACTCCACGATCAGGATCGAGTTCTTGGTGGCGAGGCCGATGAGCACGACGAAGGCTATCTGCGTGAAGAGGTTGTTGTCGCCCCGGGTCACCCACACGCCCGCCAGGGCGCCCAGCAAAACTGTCGGCACGATGGCCAGCACCGACAGCGGCAGGGCCCAGCTGCCGTACATGGCGGCAAGGATCAGGAAGGCCAGGCCCACAGCCAGCGGAAACGCAAGCAGCCCGCTCGAACCATCGCGCATCTGCTGGTAAGTCAGGTCGGTCCATTCGTAGCCGAACCCTTCCGGCAGCTCACGCGCGAGGATCTGCTCCATTGCCGCGACGGCATCGCCGGCACTGACGCCCGGTGCCGGGCCCCCGGACAGGTCTGCGGACGCGAACCCGTTGTAGCGGCTGATCGGGTCGGGCCCGGTGGTCTCGCGGGTGTTCACGAGCGATGCCAACGGCACCATCTGGCCGGTGCTGTTGCGCGTCCACAGGCGGGACACCGAGTCGGCGTCGGCGCGGAAGCTGGGGTCGGCTTGCACGTTCACCTGCCAAGCGCGTCCCAGGTAGTTGAAGTCATTGACGTACAGCGAGCCCAGATAAACCTGCATCGCTTCGGCCAGCGCATTCAACGGCACGCCCATGGCCTTGGCCTTTTCGCGGTCGATCTCCGCCGACAGCTGCGGCACTTGCGCCTGGTAGCCCGACATCAGGCCGGCAAGGCGCTGGTCCTTGGCGGCAGCACCCATGACACGCTGCAGCGCTTTCTCGAGCTCCTGCGGGCCAAGTCGCGCCTTGTCCTGGATCTGCAGCTTGAACCCGCCGGTCTGGCCCAGTCCCGGCACCGGAGGTGGCGGGAAAATGGCGACGAAGCCCTCGTCGATGGCGCCGAACTTGCCGTTCAGCGTGCCCGCGATGGCGCCTGCGCCCAGGCTCTTTTCCTTGCGCTGCTCGAACGGGTCCAGCATGGCGAACACCACGGCTGCGCTCGGGCTGTTGACGAAGCCATTGATCGACAGGCCGGGGAAGGCGACCACGCTTTCCACACCGGGCTGATCGAGCGTGATGCGCGTCATCTCGCGCGTGACGGCCTCGGTGCGGTCCAGCGAGGCGCCGGGTGGCAGCTGCACGATCCCGACCAGGAAATACTTGTCTTGCGCGGGCACGAAGCCGGCGGGTGTGGCGCGAAAGGCAATCACGGTCAGGACTACCAAGGCGCCGTAGATCAGCAGCAGCCGCGCGCTGCGCCGAACGCCCTTGCCGGTGAACGCCGCATAACGATCCGCGAGCGCATCGAAGCCGCGGTTGAACGCGCCGAACCAGCGCGTCAGTGCATTGCGCGGTGCCTGGACAGCGTGCGGCTTGAGCAGCATGGCGGCAAGCGCCGGGCTCAGCGTCAGCGAGTTGATCGCCGACAGCACCGTGGAGATCGCGATGGTCAACGCGAATTGCCGATAGAACTGGCCCGACAAGCCGCCCATGAAGGCCGTGGGAATGAAGACCGCGGCCAACACGGCGGTGATGGCCAGGATGGGGCCGGTCACTTCCTGCATCGCGCGCAGAGCGGCGTCACGCGGCGTCAGGCCGTCGGCGAGGTGCCGCTCCACGTTCTCCACCACGACGATGGCGTCGTCGACCACTATGCCGATCGACAGCACGAGCCCGAAAAGCGAGAGCGTGTTGAGCGAAAAGCCGAACAGCTGCATCGCCGCGAGCGTGCCGACCAGGGAGACCGGCACGGCCGCAATGGGGATGAGCGAGGCGCGCCAGTTCTGCAGGAACAGCAGCACGACCAGAACGACCAGAACGATCGCCTCCGCCAGCGTCTGCAGCACGTTGCTGATCGATGCCTTCACGAAAAGCGTGGGGTCATAGGCGACGCGGTGCTCGATGCCCTGGGGAAAATCTTTCTGCATCGTCTGCATGGCCTCGCGCACGGCGGAGGCCACTTGCAGTGCGCTGGCCGAAGAGGTTTGCGTGATCTGCAGCGCGACCGCGGGCTGGTTGTCCAGCAGGCTGCGCAGGCTGTACTGGCTGGCGCCGAGTTCGATGCGGGCCACGCTGGAGAGCTTGAGTTGCTCACCTTGCGCTCCAGTGCGAACCACGATGTCGCCGAACGCCTCGAGCGAAGTGAGGCGGCCGGTCACCGACAGTGGCAATTGCTGGCGCGCGCGGGCGTCTGGCTGGCCCACGGAGCCTGCCGCCACCTGCATGTTCTGCTCGCGGATGGCGGCCACCACGTCCCCGGCGGTCAGCCCGTAGGCCAGCATGCGCTCGGGGTCGAGCCAGACGCGCAGGCTGTATTCGCCCGCGCCCCAGACGGCCACGCTCTGCACGCCCGGCACGCGCAGCAACGTGTCGCGGATGTTCAGCTGCGCGAAGTTCGACAGGTGCAGGAGGTCGTAACGGTTGCCCGGGGACACAAGGTGAACCACCATCAGCATGTCGGGCGACACCTTCTCGCTCACCACGCCGATGCGCTGCACCTCGGCGGGCAGGCGGGGCAGGGCGCGGGACACGCGGTTTTGCACCTCCGTCTCGGCGCGGGCGGGATCGATGCCCTGCTCGAACGTGAGTCGCAGTGTGTACTTGCCGTCGCCCGTGGATTGCGAGCCCATGTACTGCAGGCCCGCCAGGCCGTTGAGCTCGGTCTCCAGCGGCGTGGCGACGGTGTCGGCGATGACCGCGGGGTTGGCGCCTGGGTAGGCCGCGATGACGTTCACCGTGGGCGGCATCACGTTGGGGTACTCGGTCAGAGGCAGGCGGCCCATGCTGGCCAGGCCGGCCAGCAGGATCAGGAGGGACAGCACGATCGCGACGATCGGCCGGTCGATGAAAATACGTGCGAATTTCATGGCGGGGCTCCTCAGCTCTTGGCCGGCTTGTCGGACGGTGCCTGGGCGGAAGCAGGCTCGGCGGTGACGGGCTGCGGCTGGACCTTCATGCCCGGCCGGACTTTCATCAGTCCGGACACGATCACCTGCTCGCCGGCCTGCAAGCCGGCGCTGACAACGCGCTGCTCGCCGTGCTGGGCGCCGACCTTGATGGGGCGGTGCTCCACCAGCTGGTCCTTCACCACCAGCACGAAGCGCTGGCCCTGCTCGCTGGCGATGGCCTTTTCGGGGACGACCAGGCTGTCGCGCGCCGCACCGGCAAGCTGTACCCGGACGAACTGTCCCGGCACCAGTGAAGCGACGGGCTTCTCGATACGCGCGCGCAGCCGCAGCGTTCCGGCCTGTCCGGCGATCTCGTTATCGACAAAGTCGATCGGGGCGGTGGCGAGTTGCGCGCCGGTGTGCGCATCGAGGATCTTCGCTTGCCACTTGCCGCCTTTGCGGTCCGCGGTCAGTTGGTTGATCAGGGCGGGATCGCCGGCGTCGAAGTAAACGTACAGGGGCGCCATCCCGGCGAGCGTCGCAAGCGGTGTCTGCGCCGAGCCCGCGCCGACGTAATTGCCGGCCGTGACGAGCGCCCGCCCGATCCTGCCTTCCACCGGTGCCTCGATGACAGCGAACTCGCGATCCAACTGTGCCACCTGTACAGCAGCCTGTGCCGACGCGGAGCGTGCCTGTGCCTCGGCATAGGCGGCGATGCGCCGCTCGGCCTCCTCGGCGGCGATGGCGTGTTCCTTTTGCAGCCGCTGTGCACGTTCGGCTTCGCTGCGTGCCAGCGCTTCCTTGGCGCGTGCCAGTTGCAGCTCGGCCTGGGCGCGCGCCAGCGCCGCGTCGAAGGGACGCGTGTCGATGCGGAACAGCGGCTGGCCGGCGCGCACGATCTCGCCTTCGCGGAACAGCGCGGCCTCGATGTGACCGGCCACACGCGGGCGGATCTCGACGCGCTGCGCTGCCTCGACGCGACCCACCTGGGCGAACTGCGGTTGAACAGAGTCTTGCAGCACAGGAGCAACCGTCACCACAGGCGCGGGTGCGCCCTCGGGTGTGCCGGCCGTGGCCGTTCCGACGGACGGCTGGCAAGCCGCAAGCGTTGCCGCGGCCACGATGGACACAACCGCCATCAGTGCGGTCTTCTGAAGCGAGGCTCGCTGCGCGGAAAGCCCGGATGCTCACGCTTGCCACGATGGCAAGGTCAAGGCAGATGGCGGCTTGACCTTGACATCGTGTCAAGGTCGAACCTTGCGGCTGGTCCCATGACCGATCCGTCACCCACCCCAAGGAGCCTTTCATCCATGAACACGACCTTCATCCTCTCCAGCATTGGCGCCTGGTTCACTCGCCTGTTGTGCCAGTGGCGTGAGGCACGGCGGCTGCAACGCGACCTGGCCCAACTGTCCGCCATGGGCTCGCACGAGCTGGCCGACCTCGGTATCTCACACGCCCTGGTAGCGGCCACCGCGCGACGAGAATCCTGCTGCGGCTGAGGTCGAGGCCGTGCGCCGTAGGGCGGAGGGCGTCATGCCCAGGATGCGCGCGAAGCTGCGCCGCATCCGCTCCGCATCGCCGAAGCCGCAATCGGTCGCGACGCGCTGGACGGACACGGCGCCGCCGTCCAGCGCGTTGCGTGCGGCTTCCACCCGCAGCTTTTCCACCGCCTTGGCCGGCGTCACACCGGTTTCAGTGTGGAAGGCACGCGCAAAGTGACGTGGGCTCATACAGGCGCGGGCGGCCAGGTCTTCCACGCTGTGGCGTTCCTTCAGATGACCCCGGACGTGGTCCAGCAAGGGGTCGAACCGGTTGTCCGCGCCCTGCATGGCCAGCAGTGCGGAGAACTGCGATTGCCCGCCGGGGCGGCGGTAATAGACGACGAGCTCCTGCGCCACACCTCGGGCCACGTCCGCGCCCAGATCGTGCGCAATCATCGCAAGGGCCAGATCGATGCCGGCGGTAATCCCCGCGCTGGTCCACATCGGGCCGTCCTGGACAAAGATGCGGTCGGCCTCCAGTCGGACCTGCGGGAACAATCGCTGGAACTGCGCGGTGCGGGACCAGTGCGTCGTGGCCGTGCGCCCGTCCAGAAGACCCGTTGCCGCCAACAGCAGGCTGCCCGAACAAACGCTGGCCACGCGGTGCTGCCGGGCTGCGCTGCGCCGGATGAAACGCAGCAAGCTCTCATCGTGCATGGCCGCATCCACGCCGTCACCGCCCGCCAGAAGCAGAGTGTCGCCGACGGGGCCGCGCGGAAGCCCCTGCGCCATCCACTCCACCCCCGATGAGCTGCGGACGGCCCCAGGCCGCGCCGCCACGATCCGAACCTCATAACCGCCCGCAGCTTCGAAGGCCGCGATCGGTCCGGCTGCGTCGAGCAACTGAAAGTTCGGGAAGACAAGAACGCAGATGCGGTGGGTCATGGCAGAAAAAGCACGAAAGGCGACATTGCCGCCATGACGTTAAGGCGCGATCCTTGAGCCGTCAATCCCCCAATCCATCCCGGAGCGCCACCATGCCCAGCACCCTCCACATCGGCTTCCTGCTATTTCCCAACGTTACCCAACTGGACCTCACGGGCCCGGCCCAGGTGCTGAGCCGTGTGCCCAACGCCAAGGTCCACCTCGTCTGGAAGGACCTGCGGCCAGTGGTGACGGATGTAGGTTTTTCGATCCTGCCGACCACCACGTTCGAGGAATGCCCGCCGCTGACGGTGCTCTGCGTGCCGGGGGGCTTCGGTATTGCCGACCAGTTGACCGATGCCGAGACCCTCGACTTCCTGCGGCGACAGGGCGAGCAGGCGGATTACGTCACTTCCGTTTGCAACGGCGCACTCGTGTTGGGGGCGGCGGGCCTTCTTCAGGGCTACCGGTCAGCATGCCACTGGCTGTGGCGCACGTACCTGCCCCGGTTCGGCGCTCTGCCGGTGGCGGCCCGGATCGTGCACGACCGCAACCGCATTTCCGGCGGCGGCGTTACCGCCGGCATTGACTTCGCGCTGGCCGTCGCTGCCGAGCTGGCCGGTGTGGAATTGGCCAAGCTGCTTCAGCTGGCGTTCGAATATGACCCCGCGCCGCCATTCGATTGCGGCTCGCCCGAAAAGGCAGGGCCGGAACTTGTCGCGCGCCTTCGCGCGATGCAAACTTCACGCATCGAGTATGCGCAGGCGCAGATCGAGCGCGCCGCCTTGGTGGAGGCATCATGAAGACAGCTCCTCGACGTATCTTGATGCTGTTGCTCGCGGGCCTGGTGCTCCTCGTCCTGGCCCTGGCATTCAACACTTTTGGCAAGCAGGGCAGGCAGATCGACGTTGCGCCGGTGGCGCATGTGCAGGTGGACCGGGAGGCCGCAGCAGAGCGCCTCGCATCCGCTGTGCGGATCCGCACCATCACCTACGACGATCGGCCCAACGCTTCGGCTTCCGAATTCCTGAAACTGCACGCCCACCTGCAGCAGTCCTTTCCCCAGGCGCACAGGGTGTTGAAGCGCGAGCTCGTCGCCGGGTACAGCCTGCTCTACACCTGGCCAGGCAAAGAGCCGGACGCCAAACCCATCATGCTGATGGCGCACCAGGATGTCGTGCCGATTGCCGAGGGGACCGAGACGCGCTGGTCTGTCGATCCATTCGCGGGGACGGTTCGTGATGGCTTCATCTGGGGCCGCGGGGCATGGGACAACAAGAGCAACCTGATGTCCATCATGGAGGCCATCGAAGCGCTGGCAGCGCAAGGCTTCCAGCCGCGGCAGACCCTCTACATCGTCGCGGGGCATGACGAGGAATCCGGCGGCGTAGGCGGCGCCAGGAAGGTCGCCGAGCTGCTCGCTTCGCGCGGCGTGAGGCTCGATTTCGTCATGGACGAGGGAACGTTGATCACCGAAGGGGTGATCAAGGGCCTGGACAAGCCGGTGGCGCTGATCGGGGTTGCCGAGAAAGGCATCATGACGGTCTCACTGCACGCCCACGACGAGCCGGGCCATGCATCGATGCCACCGCGCGAGACGGCCATCGGCATGCTCAGCGAAGCGCTGGCCCGGCTGGAGCGCAATCCGATGCCGGCAACCGTAGGCGGTGTGGCCGCGCAGATGTTCGATACGTTGGCGCCGGAGATGAAGTTTCCCAACCGCGTGCTGCTGTCCAACCTGTGGCTGTTCAGCCCACTGGTCAAGCGCGAACTGGAAAAGAGTCGCGGCTCCAACGCTTTCATGCGGACGACAGCGGCGCTGACGGTGGTGCGTGCCGGTAACAAGGTCAATGTGGTGCCGGCGCAGGCCGAGGCATTCGTCAACTACCGCATGTTGCCGGGCGATACGCAGGCGGACGTTCTGCGCCACACACGCGAGGTAATGGGCAGTTCGCAGATCAAGCTCGGGCAAACGGGAGCGGCTTCGGAAGCCTCACCGGTCTCGGCGACGGATTCGGCCTCGTACCGGCTGATGAGCACGACGATCCGCGAGGTGTTTCCCGGCACGGTGGTCGCGCCGGGCCTGATGGTGGCTGCGACAGACTCGCGGCACATGCAGTCCATCGCCGATCAGGTCTACCGGTTTTCTCCGGTTCGCGTGCGCGAGGAGGACCTCACGCGCTTCCACGGCACGGACGAGCGGGTCTCCGTGGCCAACCATGCTGAGATGATCGCGTTCTACCATCGCTTGATCACCGCGGCATCCCAATCCGCGCAGGCGACATCGGAGGGTCGTTGAAATGCAGGCGATGTTGACGACCCATGTGCCCGCAGTGGAAGTCGCCACCGACGCACAGCAGTGGGTGCGCTGGCGCCATCACCTGCACAGCTTGCCCGAAACCGGCTTCAAGGAGCTGCGAACCTCAGACTATGTTGCGAGCGTGCTGGCGATGCTGGGCCTGGAGGTGCACCGCGGCATCGGCGGCACCGGGATCGTGGCGAACCTGCGCGCTGGCACCGGGCCCGGGATGATCGGCTTGCGGTCCGACATGGATGCCCTGGCGATCACCGAGGACGCGCCCGGACGGCCGTACCGGTCGCTCAACGCGGGCTGCATGCACGCGTGCGGCCACGACGGGCACATGGCCATGCTGCTGGGGGCAGCCCAGTTGCTGTCGCAAAGGCGCGATTTCGATGGGACCGTGCGCTTCATCTTCCAGCCGGCCGAGGAACATGGCCGCGGCGCCGCCGCGATGATCGCCGACGGCTTGCTGGAGCGCTTTCCGGTGGAGGAGATCTACGGCGCCCACAACATGCCGGGTATGCCGGCTGGTCGCATCGCTACGCGGGTCGGCGGCATCATGGCCAGCGAGGACAACTTCGAAATCAGGATTCGCGGCCGGGGCGGTCACGCCGCGCGGCCACACATGGGCGTCGATCCGCTGGTGATCGGGGCCCAGGTGGTGCTGGCCCTGCAGACGCTGGTGTCCCGATCGGTGGACCCGGCAGAATCGGCGGTGGTGTCGTGCACCGAGTTCATCACCGACGGAATCCGGAATGCAATTCCCACGCATGTCACCATCAAGGGCGACACGCGCAGCTACAACCCGCAAGTCCAGGCGCTTCTCGAGCGTCGCATGCGCGAACTGTGCGCGGGCATCTGCGCCGCGCACGGCGCCGAGTGCGAGGTGAGCTACACGCATGAGTTCGTACCGACGGTCAACTGGGCGGAGTGCGTGCCGATCGCCGTTGCGGCGGCTTGCGCCACTGTCGGACAGGACCGGGTCGACGGCGATGTTCCGCCGGTCATGATCTCGGAGGACTTCGGCGCGTTCCTGCGCAAAGTGCCGGGCGCATTCGTGTTCATCGGCAACGGCGACGGCGAGGGGCCCGGCGCGGTACCGCTTCACAATGCGCGCTACGATTTCAATGACGAACTCCTGCCGGTCGGCGCGCGGTTCTTCGCGGAGATTGCGCGGGTGCGCTTGCCCGCACGGAAAGGACCATGATTTACACGAATCCACGCGCGCAACGCATTCCCTATCCGGCGGCATTGCAGCGGATCCTGAGTATCGGATGACGGTAGTCGACGACCAGGCAGTCGAGGCGATGCGCTCGCTGGCAAGCGGCGTCGGCGACGATGAGCCGATCCTTGCTGGAGAGTCAGGTGCCGCAGGCGCAGCTGCACTGATGGCATTGCATGCGAGGGGTGCCGCGCTCGGTCTCGGACTGAACCAGCAAGCCCGCGTCCTGCTCGTGAACACCGAAGGGGCGACAGCGCCGGCGCTGTATGAATCGTTGGTGGGAAATTCGCCCGCCGAGGTGCTTGGCCACCAGGAGCGCTGGCTGAAGCAACACATGTAGAGCGCACCACGCCCAGTCCGGGCGACGCAGGTCGCCCGGCACTGAGAAGCACGGCATTACTTACAGCAGCTCGTGGACGATGCGGGTTCGCGCGGCCTGCACGGCCTGGTCCCGCAGGCTGCCGCCGGGACCGGACTGGCCGATGGCTTGCGACTTCTGAGAAGCCGCTTCGCTTGTGTCGATCAGGGCGCCGGCGGACTTGGCACGCAGATAGTCGCCACGGACTTCAGCGCGAGTGAGGTCGCCCTGGAATGCGGCGCGGTTTTGCATCTCGTCGCCGGCTTCGTTCGCGAAGGCGGAGAACGTGCTCAACAGCAGGGCGGAAATGATGATCTTGTTCATGGCTGGGTCTTTCATGGATTCGCCGGCTTTCGGCCGGGTTCCGATGGGTCTCGACGAGGCCGCTGACCGGAACAGATGAAAGTCTCAGCCTTGACGCGATGTCAGGGTCAAGCGCGCTGCCGCATGAACTACACGCCGGCCATCTGCAACTGAGGTTGCTGCGTCCTGGAAGGAACGCAGCCTCCTTCGGGCGGCTTGGCCTTGCCTTGCAGCCGCAGACCGTACGACGCCGCCGTCACTGCGAGGATGATCGGCACGCGTTGCAGGATGGAAGTGGTGCGGCGTTCGTTCATTGATGTTCTCCGTGTCTGTACTTGCTACAGCGCGAAAGTATGTGCACCGAATGTGGCCGTACTGTGACGGATGTGCCCGCCAGTGCGAGTGGGATGATTCCGACAATGGATGAGCTCGCCGCCATAATGCGTGCAAGGAACATCGCATGCGCCTGCGCCACATCGAGGTTTTCAACGCCGTGATGCTCACCGGCAGCGTCAGCGCCGCCGCGCGCCTGATCAACGTGACGCAGCCCGCCGTCAGCCGCACGCTGCAGCACGCGGAGATACAGCTAGGCTTCGCGCTGTTCCAGCGGGTGCGCGGGCGCCTGACGCCGACGGCCGAAGCACAGACGCTGTATCCGCACATCGAGCGCCTGTTCGCGCAGCTTGACGATGTCCAGCGGCTCGCGGCCAACCTGAAGTCGGGGCGGGTGAGCCAGGGGCAGCTGCGGGTGCTTACCGTGCTGGCCCTCAGCTACGAGGTCTTCCCGCGCGCCATGCACCTGTTCCGCCAGAAGTACCCGGAAGTGGCTGTGATCCACGAGGCGCTTCACTCGCCGCAGATCGTCTCGTCACTGGTGCTGCAGGAAGCAGACGTCGGGTACGTTTTCAGCGCCATCAGCCATCCCGCGCTGGCACAGGAGCAGATCGGCGAGCGGAAGGTGATGTGCGTCGTGCCGAAGGGCCTTCTGGGGCCGCGCCAGTCGCGCAGCCCCAAGGTGACGCTAGCGCAACTGGCGGGGCTGCCCCTCATCGCCCTGGACAACCGCGACCCGCTGGGCGTGACGCTCGCGCATGTGCTGCGCGAACACGATCCCGGCCTGAAGCCCGTCATCACCGTGCAGACCTACCACGTGGCGCTCGCGCTAGCGCACCACGGCGTGGGCGTGGCCATGGTCGAGGGTTGCACGGCGGCGTCGGCGGACCGATCGAAGGTGGACGTGCTGGCGCTCGAACCTGCGATTCCCGTCACCGTCAAGACGCTGCGCCCGACCGCGCGCCCCCATTCGCTCGTCACCCGCGCATTCACGCGCTGTATGGCACAGGCTTTGCAGCAGCTGGAGTGAGGCGGGGTGCCCGCGGCGTGCGCAGCAACGCGGCGACGCGCTGTGCGCTGCCGAATGCGAGCGTGAAGCCGAGCGCCCCATGCCCGGTATTGAAGAGCAGGTTGGCCGGGCCCTTCGGGTGCGGCCCGATGACGGGCAGCCCCGTGGGCGTGGCTGGCCGCAGGCCCGCCCACGGCTCGCATTGCGACAGATCGCCGCAATCGCCGAACAGCTCCCGGGCCGCGGCGGCGAGGCTGCGCGTGCGCGCCGCGGGAATAGACAAATCGTCGCCGACGAGTTCCGCCATGCCCGCAACCCGCAGACGTTGTCCGATTCGCGCGAACACCACCTTGCGGGCGGCATCGGTGACATTGACGTGGGGTGCAGAGTCGTTGGCCGGCAGCGTGAGGCTGTATCCCTTGAGCGGGTACACCGGCAGGTACAGCCCCTGCGAGCGCGCCAGTCGGGCGGACGCGGAACCGAGAGCGACGACAAAGGCATCGGCTTCCACGAGTCCGGCCGCCGTCTGCACGGCGGCCACGCGGCCGCGCCGCGTGACGAGACCGCTCACCTCGGTTTCGAAGATGGTGCGGGCGCCCCGTATGCGCAGCAGGCGCAGCAATTCCAGGCAGACCTTGTAGCAATCGGCGGCGCACTCGCCGGGCGTGTAGATCGCGCCCGCGATGTTCCGGCGGTAGCCTGCGAGGGTGGGTTCGATCTCCACGCACTCCGCGGCGCTCGCGGCGCGCTGTTCCACGCCCAGGCTTTGCTGCAGCGCGAGCTGGCGCCGCGCATGGGCGAAGCTGCCCTCGTCCGAATACAGGACCAGTTTGCCGGTGGCCGAAAAGTCGCATTCGATTGCCTGCTCGGCCAGGAGCCGCTCGAAAGCGCGCCGGCTGTCGGCCGCCAGCGCCAGCAGTTGCACCGTGCTCTGGCGCGAGACTCGGGTGCGGCAGGCCGCCAGGAAAGATGCGCCCCATCTCCATTGATCGAAGTCCCAGCGCGGCCGCAGGGTGAGGGGTGAATTCCTGGAGAACAACAGGCTGGGCAGCTGGGCCCAGATGGCGGGGTCGGCCAACGGCTGCACGTAGGCATAGCTCAGTTGCGCGCCGTTGGCGCCACTCGCGCCAGCGCCGGCGCCCGCGCGTTCGATGATGGTGACTTCATGCCCTTCGCGCTGCAACTGCCACGCGGCGGCCAGTCCCGCGATCCCGGCCCCCAATACACAGACTCGCATTCGTTGGTATCCCGTTGATCCTGTTGAATTGAATGTAGGTTGGCGTGCCCGGCCTGTGAAATGCTTTGAGGCGCATGGGTCATGCCGCAAACTCATGGCAGCCGCGGTGGCGAAATCCATGAGTTGCCGTTATGGGTTCGCAAGCATTAGGCATCGCGCGCGCGGGAACTTGTGCTTAAACTGCCCAGCATCGAGGCCGATCCCATGACAGATACCCGAGTCTTCCACCGCCACTTGCATTCCACGCCTCCGGTCGCCACGGCGGGCAAGGGCATGTACCTCACCGACAGCAGCGGCAGGCAATACCTCGATGCCTCGGGAGGGGCCGCAGTGTCTTGCCTCGGCCACGGGCACCCTGACGTGCTGGCGGCGATGCATGCGCAGATCGACAAGCTCGCTTACGCGCACACCAGCTTTTTCACGACCGAGGTGGCCGAGGAACTCGCCAACCACTTGATCGAGCGCGCCCCCGCCGGCATGAGCAACGTCTACTTCGTGAGCGGCGGCTCAGAAGGGGTGGAGGCCGCCATGAAAATGGCGCGCCAGTACTTCGTGGAGACGGGCCAGCCGCAGCGCAGCCACTTCATCGCGCGGCGGCAGAGCTACCACGGCAACACGCTGGGCGCGCTGTCGGTGGGCGGCAACCAGTGGCGGCGCGAGCCGTTCGCGCCGCTGCTCATTCCGGCCACGCATGTCTCGCCCTGCTATCCCTATCGCGAACAGCGCGAGGAAGAATCGCCCGAGCAGTACGGCCAGCGGCTGGCGCGCGAGCTCGAGGCCGCCATCGAGCGGCTGGGCAGCGACAAGGTGATCGCGTTCATCGCCGAGACCGTCGGTGGTGCCACGGCGGGTGTCATCACGGCCGTCCCCGGCTACTTCAAGGCCGTGCGCGAAGTCTGCGACCGGCACGGCATTCTGCTCATCCTCGACGAAGTAATGTGCGGCATGGGGCGCACGGGCACGTTGCACGCGTGCGAGCAGGAAGGCGTCGTGCCCGATTTGCTGGTGATCGCCAAGGGCCTGGGCGGCGGCTACCAACCCATCGGCGCGGTTCTCGCGCAGGCTCGCATCGTCGAGGCCATGTTCAAAGGCTCGGGTTTTTTCCAGCACGGCCATACCTACCTGGGCCACGCGGTCGCCTGTGCGGCGGCGCTGGCTGTGCAGAAGGTGATCGAGCGCGATGGCTTGCTGGCACGGGTGCGCGAGAGCGGCGCCACGCTCCAAGGACTGCTTCGCGGCGCTTTCGACGGCCACCCCCACATCGGCGACATTCGCGGCCGCGGCCTCTTCTGGGGCATCGAGCTGGTCAAGGACAAGCGCAGCAAGGCGCCGTTCGACCCGTCGCAGCGGCTGCACGCGTGCATCAAGAAAGAGGCCATGGCCCGGGGCTTGATGGTTTACCCGATGGGCGGCACCGTGGATGGCCGCTATGGTGACCACGTGTTACTGGCGCCGCCGTTCATCGCGGCCGAAGCCGATCTGGCCCTGATCGCCGAGCGGCTTGAGGCCGCGATAAGCGCCGCCATCCAATCAACCTGAATCATCAACCGAGGAGTCGCCCTTATGTCCCGTAAATTCGTGTTCCAGACCCTGGCCGCCGCGGCCGCCATCGCAGGCGCGATGGCCAGCGCGCCTGCAGTCGCCCAGCAGAAGTTCGTGACGATCGGAACCGGAGGCGTGACCGGCGTGTACTACGCCGCGGGTGGTGCGATTTGCCGCCTCGTCAACAAGGACCGCGCCAAGCACGGCATTCGCTGCTCGGTCGAGTCCACCGGCGGCTCGGTCTTCAACGTCAACACGATCAAGGCCGGCGAGCTCGACCTTGGGTTCACACAATCAGACGTGCAGTACAACGCCACCAAGGGCCTGGGGCAGTTCAAGGATGCCGGCGCCTGGGGCGACCAGCGTGCCGTGTTCTCGGTGCACCCCGAGCCGTTCACGGTGGTGGCGCGCAAGGAGGCCAACATCAAGGCCTTCACCGACTTCAAAGGCAAGCGCTTCAACGTGGGCAACCCGGGCTCCGGCACGCGCGCCTCGATGGAGGAGCTGTTGGGGGCAATGGGCTGGAAGCTCGGCGATTTCGCGCTGGCCTCCGAGCTCAAGGCGGACGAGCACGGCCCCGCCCTGTGCGACGGCAAGATCGACGGCTTCTTCTACGGCGTGGGCCACCCCAGCGCCAACATCCAGGACCCCACCACCAGCTGCGGCGCGAAGCTCGTGTCGGTCACCGGCCCCGCTGTGGACAAGCTGATCGCCGACAAGCCTTACTACGCCAAGGCCGTGATCCCTGGCGGCCTGTACCCCAACAACCCCGACCCGACCACGACGTACGGCGTGCTGGCTACAGTGGTGTCCTCGGCCAAGACGCCGCCCGAGACGGTGTACCAGGTCGTCAAGGCCGTGTTCGACAATTTCGAGGAATTCAAGAAGCTGCACCCTGCGCTCGGCCACCTGAAGCCCGAGAACATGGTCAAGGACGGCCTGTCGGCGCCGCTGCACGAGGGCGCAGCCCGCTACTACAAGGAAAAGGGCTGGATCAAGTAAGCGTGCATGGCCACTGACATCGAGAAAGCACCGGAGGCGCTGCAGGAGCTGGTCGCGAAAGTCGACACCGGCGCGCGCAAGCCGGCCGGCGCGACCGCCACGGTTATTTTTGCCACGGCGCTGGCCTGGGCGCTGTTCCAGTTCTGGTACGCATCCCCGTTGCCGTTCCTGCTGCGGTTCGGCGTGCTCAACGACACCGAGGCGCGGGCGATCCATTTGGCGTTTGCAATGTTCCTCGCGTTCCTCGCCTGGCCGGCCACCAGCCGTTCGCCTCGCCATCGCGTGCCCCTGCTCGATTGGGTTCTGGCGCTGGCGGGCGCGTTCGCCGGCGCGTACCTGCTGCTGTTCTACGCGCAGCTTGCCACGAGGCCCGGCCAGCCCACGCTGTTCGACGTGGTCACCGCGACGGTGGGGCTGGTGCTGCTGCTGGAAGCGACGCGCCGCGCGGTCGGCTGGCCGATGGCCTTCCTCGCCGTGCTCTTCATCATTTACGCGATGGCCGGGCCCTATATGCCCGAGGTGCTGCAGCACAAGGGTGCATCGCTCAACCGACTGATCTCTCATCTTTGGTTAACCACCGAAGGGGTTTACGGCATAGCGCTGGGCGTGTCGACTGGAGCGATCTTCGTCTATGTGCTGTTCGGCGCGCTGCTCGATCGCGCGGGCGGTGGCAACTACATGATGCAGGTCAGCTTCGCCGCGCTGGGGCACCTGCGCGGCGGGCCGGCCAAAGTGGCCGTGGTGTCGTCGGCTCTCAACGGCATGATCTCGGGTTCCTCTGTGTCCAACGTCGTGTCCGGGGGCATCTTCACGATCCCGCTCATGAAGAAGTCCGGCTATGGCGGGGTCAAGGCCGGCGCCATCGAGACCATGTCGTCGGTCAACGGCCAGATCATGCCGCCCGTGATGGGCGCGGCCGCGTTCCTGATGGTCGAGTACGTCGGCATCCCGTACTCGGACATCGTGAAGCACGCGCTGCTGCCGGCCGTGCTGTCGTACATCGGCCTGTTCTATATCGTGCACCTCGAGGCAGTGAAGATGGGCATGAACCCCATCGTCGCGCGCGAGCCGCGCACCTGGCGTGCCGGCGCGCTGGCCTGGGGCCTGGGCCTGTCGGGAAGCATCATCGTGGTGGGTGTGCTCTATTACCTTTTCGCCGCAGCCAAGGCATTGCTGGGGGAGGGCGCGCCTTACGCCATCGGCGTCGTGGTCCTGTTGCTCTACCTCTATTCCGTGCGTGAAGCGGCGCTCAGCCCCGACCTGCCGGAAGACATCGACGTGGACAACCCGAAGCCGCTGCTGACCTGGCCCACGGTGAAGGCAGGGCTGCACTTCCTGCTGCCCATCGGCACGCTCATCTGGTGCCTGATGGTCGAGGAGTTCTCGCCGTCGCTGTCGGCTTTCTGGGCGATCGTGGTGCTGATCGTGCTCATGCTGACGCAGCATCCGCTCGTCGCGCTGTTCCGCAAGGCACCGGCGGGCGGCCATTGGGCACGCGGCTGGCGCGACGTCGTCGATGGCTTCAACGACGGTTCGCGCAACATGATCGGGATCGGCATCGCCACCGCGACGGCGGGCATCATCGTCGGCGGCATCACGCTCACAGGACTTGGCCTGCGCATGACGGACTTTGTGGAATTCGTGTCGCAGGGCAATGTGATCGTCATGCTGCTGTTCATCGCGTTCGTGTGCCTGGTGCTGGGGCTCGGCGTGCCGACCACGGCCAACTATGTGCTCGTCGCCACCTTGATGGCGCCCGTGGTCGTGGAGCTGGGCGCGCAGTCGGGCCTGATCATCCCGCTCATCGCGGTGCACCTGTTCGTCTTCTATTACGGGATCATGGGCGACATCACGCCGCCAGTGGGGCTGGCCACTTTTGCGGCAGCTGCGATCTCCGGCGAGGATGCGATCGAAACCGGCATCCAGGGTTCGCTCTATGCGCTGCGCACGGTGATCCTGCCCTTCATCTGGATTTTCAATCCCCAGTTGCTTCTGATCGGCGTGCATGGCACCGCGGAGTTGGTGCGGGTGATCGTCGCCTGCACCATCGCCACGCTGATCTTTGCGGCCCTTACGATGAACTGGTTCCGCATCAAGACACGCTGGTGGGAGAACGTGCTGCTTGCCATCGCCGTGGCCCTGTTGTTCAGGCCCGATTTCTTCATGGACCAGGTCACGCCGGAGTTTCGCGAAGCTCCCGCATCCCAGGTCTTCGAAATTGCCAAGGCGGCGGGCGAAGATGCGTCGGTGGTGATGGTCATCAAGGGCACGACGCTGGAGGGTGAGGACATTGCCAAGACCGTCGCGGTGCAGCTCGGGCCGGTGGGCGCGGACGGCCGCAAGCGCCTTGCCGACGCAGGCGTGCAGCTGGTGCCGCTGGGCGGCCAGGTTCAGATCGGCGCCGTGAAGTTCGGCTCGCGAGCGAAGAAGGCCGGGGTGGAGCAGGGCTGGGACGTGCAGGCCGTGAAGGTGCCGGTCGACCGACCCACGCCGCACTGGTTCTACCTGCCCGGGCTGATGTTGATCGCCCTGGTCTGGTTCACGCAGGGCTTGCGCATGCGCTCGCGGGTGGTGCCGGCATGACACGCATCGCACTGATCCATGCGCTGACGCATTCGATAGCGCCCATCAACGAGGCGCTGTCAAACGAGTGGCCAGACGCCACCCGCATGAACCTCATGGACGACAGCCTCTCGGCCGATCTGGCCGCCGGTGGCGGGTTGGATGCGGCCATGCACCTTCGGTTCGAGCGGCTCGCGCAATACGCAGTGGATTGCGGCAGCGATGCGATCCTGTTCACGTGTTCCGCGTTCGGCCCGTGCATCGAGCGGGCAGCGCAACTGCATGCCCCGTTGCCGGTGCTCAAGCCGAACGAGGCGATGGTGGCCGATGCCGCCGCGATGGGCGTGCGCGTGGGACTTCTCGCCACATTCGCGCCAACGCTGCACTCCATGCCCGCCGAGTTTCCAGCCGGCGTGCAACTCGAATGCAAGCTGGCCGACGGCGCCCTCGCGGCGTTGAACGCAGGCGACGCGGTGGCGCACGACACGCTCATCGCCCAAGCCGCGGTAGAGCTGAAGCAGCGAGGTTGCGGCGTGATCGCCTTGGCCCAGTTCAGCATGGCGCGCGCGCGTTCGGAGGTTGCCGCCCGCACCGGTCTGCCCGTGCTCACGACGGTGGACAGCGCAGTTGCCGAGCTGCGGCGCCGGCTGAAAGACAGGTTGTCATGCCGGACTTGATCCGGCATCCATGACTTCCTGGATTGCGGGTCAAGCCCGCAATGACAGCCCTACGACTTGCCCTCATCATCGACCGACGCGCTCCATCGGTCACCCCACCCGCGTTGCGCATCGTCGAGCTCGCGGCGGCCGCGCTTGGTGGGCCGGCCTTGCTCGATCGAATGCGCCGGCTCTGGCGCTAGCCTTCGTTGCTCAGCGGCCTGCTCACGTGACTTCACGCTGTCGGGTGTTTCCTCGTAGAGCTGCTGCGCCACGGGGGCGGGCCCACGCATGCCGGACAGTCCTTTGACCACCACGGTGCGCTTCACCAAGCCCTGGCGCAGCGACACCGTATCGCCAACCTTTAGCTCGCGCGCGGGCTTGACCTCCTGGCCGTTGACTTCGATGCGGCCCTTGACCACTTCCTCGTTTGCCAGCGTGCGGGTCTTGTAGAAGCGCGCGGCCCAGAGCCACTTGTCGATACGCAGTTTGTCCATTACGTGTCATTTTGCGCGAGTGGCAGCCGCACCGTGGCGTCGAGGCCGTCGATGTGGCCATGTGTTTCACGGTTTTCAAGCGTGATGGTGCCGCCGAGCGCGCCCACGATCTCGTGGCAGATCGCCAGGCCCAGTCCCGAGCCGCTTCGCGCATTGCCCGGCGAGAACGGTTGAAACAGCCGGGCCCTGAGCTCGGCGGGGATGCCCGGTCCGGAATCGGCGATGGTCAGCGCGACCGAGTTGGCGTCGGAGACGACCCGCACCGATAATTCCCCGCCCGGCGGGTTATGCCGGATGGCGTTGTGCAGCAGGTTGCGCGTGAGCTCACGCAACATCCAGTCGTGCGAGCGCACGGGCGCGGCCACGGTGGCGATCTCGAAATCGAGGTCCTTGTCGGCGATAAGAGCGGACAGTTCCAATGCCACCGATCGAACCACCTCGGCCAGGTCGTTCACCGAAACGTCGGCCTGCTGCCTCAGCTGCTCCACCTTGGCGAGCGACAGCATCTGGTTGGCCAGCACGGTGGCGCGATCGACCGTGTCCTCGATCTCCAGCAGCGCCTGGCGCGCGTCGACATCGCCGCGCAATGCCGATTGCACCTGCGTCTTGAGCACCGCGAGCGGCGTTCGCAGCTGGTGCGAGGTGTCGCGCACGAACCGCTTCTGGTTGTCCAGCAAATGCTGCAGCCGTGTCATCACCTGGTTGGTGGCGTCCACCAGCGGCAGCAGTTCGCGCGGCGCGTCGTGGGCCTCGATGGGCGTGAGGTCGCCTTCAGGCCGCGCCTGCAACTCGCTGCTGAGGCGGCGCACCGGCCGCGTCGCGCGCTGCACCACGATCACGGCGACAAGGGCGATCACGGCCACCAGCACGGCTTGGCGCCACAACGTGTCGATCAGGATCTTGCGAGTCAGCGTTTGCCGCAGCTCCAGCGTTTCGGCCACCTGGATCACGGCCATGCCGCGCCCGTCCTGCGCCGCGACCGGTTGGAGCAACACGGCCACGCGCACCGGCTCGTCCCGGAAGCGATCGTCGTAGAAATCCACCAGGGCCGCGTAGGTGTTGCGGTCTGGCAGGCGGCCGCGCCAGAACGGCAGTTCATCGAAGCCGGACACCAGCTCGCCCTTCTGGGTGGACACGCGGTAGAACATGCGGCTCTGGTTGTCGGCCTCGAAGGCCTCCAGCGCGGCGTAGGGCACGGTGACGCGCAGCTGCGCGGCGTCGTCGAATCCTTTCACATCGAGCAGTTCCCCGATGGATTTGGCCGACGCGAGCAGCGTGCGGTCGTAGGCGATGTTGACCGCCGTTAGCGTCTGGCGGTACAGGCTGACGGCGTTCACCACCACGAACAAGCCGACGGGCAGCAGGATGCCCAGCAGCAGATAGCGCCGAAGCGAGATCGCCCGGCGCGGCTTCATGCCTCTGCCTTGAGCAGGTACCCGAGCCCGCGCAAGGTGACGAGCTTCACGCCGGTGGCGGCAAGCTTCTTGCGCAGCCGGTACACGACGACCTCCACCGCTTCGTATTGCACATCGGCCTCGCCCGGAAAGACGAGTTCGAACAGGCGCTCCTTGCTCACCGCGTGGCCGGGCTTGGCCATCAGCGCCTGCAGCAGAGCGAGCTCGCGCGGCGTGAGTTCCAGCACCTCCGCGCCGTGATAAATGGCGCCGCTGTCGCGGTCATACCGCAGTGGCCCGACGGTGTATGAAAGTGTCGATGCGCCGGTCGACAGGCGCCGCCGGTGCAGGGCGCGCAGACGCGCCTCCAGCTCATCGAGGTCGAATGGCTTGGCGAGGTAGTCGTCGGCCCCGGTGTTCAGGCCGATGATCCGGTCGCCCACGGTGCCGCGGGCGGTGAGGATCAGAACCGGGGTGGCCAATCCCGCCTGGCGCGCCTGCTCGAGCACGTGCAGCCCGTCCAGCCCCGGCAGGGTGAGGTCCAGCAGCACCACGTCGGGCGAAGTTGCGCGCCACGTGGCCAGCGCCTGTGCCCCATCGGTGCAGGGAGTGATGTCTATCGACCGCCGGCCGAGCGCCCGCTGCAGCGCCGCTTGCATCGAGGGATCGTCTTCAACCAGGAGCAGTTTCATGGCCTGTCGAGGTTAGCGCCCGTGGGAACGGTCTTCCGCGCCGGTCCTTCAGTAGTTTCCCCAATGCCGGGGACAGCCGATTGACAGGCAGTCGGCGCATGATGGCGCTGGTTCGATATACCAAGGAGACCGATGATGCGCCGAGACACATTCCTCAAATCCCTGGCGGCCCTCGCCGCCGCCGGGGCATTGCCCCTGTCGGCCCGCGCGGCTGCCAATGTCAAGATGATGATCCCCGCCAACCCGGGCGGCGGCTGGGACACCACGGGCCGGGCGCTGGGCAAGGCGCTGCAGGACGCCAAGGTGGCCGACAGCGTGAGCTTCGAGAACAAGGGCGGCGCCGCCGGTGCGCTGGGCCTGGCGCAATTCATCAACGGCAGCAAGGGCGATCCGAACGCGCTGATGGTGATGGGCGCCGTCATGCTGGGCGGCATCATCACCGGCAAGCCGCCGGTGAACCTGTCGCAGGCCACGCCCATCGCGCGCCTGACGAGCGAATACAACGTGTTCGTGCTGCCGGCCAGTTCGCCGCTGAAGACCATGGCCGACGTGGTCGCGCAGTTGAAGAAAGACCCGGGCAGCGTCAAATGGGGTGGCGGTTCGCGCGGGTCTACCGAGCACATCGCAGCCGCCATGATCGCCCGCGAAGTCGGCGTCGATCCGGCCAAGATCAACTATGTCGCGTTCCGTGGGGGCGGAGAAGCCACCGCTGCCATCCTGGGCGGCAACGTCACCGTGGGTGGCAGCGGCTACAGCGAGTTTGCCGAGTACATCGCCACCGGCAAGATGAAGGCCGTCGGCGTCACCTCGGGCACGCGCCTGAAGGGAGTCAACGTGCCCACGCTGAAGGAGCAGGGCATCAACGTCGAGATCGGCAACTGGCGCGGTGTGTACGGCGCGCCTGGCATCACCCCGGCGCAGCGCAAGGCACTCACCGACATGGTGCTGGCCGCGTTGAAGAGCAAGTCTTGGCAGGAGGCGCTCGAGAAGAACAACTGGACTCCCGCCGTCCTGGCCGGTGACGCGTTCGAGAAGTTCGTGGACGACGACTTTGCCAGCCTGCGTGCCACCATGGTCAAATCCGGCATGGTCTGAGTCGCCGCAGCGTGGCGCCTGGGCACCTGCGCAGCGGAGGCGACTCATGCTCAGGCCTTCACTGTGCAGCGGGCAGGCACGACGTTCCGGCCTGACCGGCGCTGCGGCTGAGAGCGCGCCCGGCCTGGCCGGGCGTTTTTTTGGGTGTTCTCGGGAAATCCTATGACACAGACTCGAAAAATGCAGACGATCGTGGGCGG
>JAQZBU010000083.1 GCA_029237735.1 Ramlibacter sp.
ATCTGGCCGGCGGCCTTGGCCGCTTCACCGGCATTGGCGCCGGCGACCAGCACGTGCACGTCGCCGCCGCAAGCGGCCGCGGCCGTCACGGTGTTCAGGGTCGCGGGCCGGATGCTCGCGTTGTCGTGTTCTGCGATGACGAGGGAAGTCATGGATGCAATCCTTTGAATCGTCATCCCCGCGAAGGCGGGGATCCAGGGCGCCCTGGATTCCCGCCTTCGCGGGAATGACGGAGTTGATCAGATGACCTTGGCTTCGGTCTTGAGCTTATGCACCAGCGTCGCGACGTCCGGCACCTTCACGCCCGCGCCGCGCTTGGGCGGCTCGGTGACCTTCAGGGTCTTCAGGCGCGGCTTGACGTCCACGCCCAGGTCCTCGGGCTTGACCACGTCCAGCTGCTTCTTCTTGGCCTTCATGATGTTGGGCAGCGTCACGTAGCGCGGCTCGTTCAGGCGCAAGTCGGTGGTGATGACCGCGGGGATGGACACGGAGATGGTCTCCAGGCCGCCGTCGACTTCGCGCGTGACCTTGGCTTTGCCGTCGGCGACTTCGACCTTGGAAGCAAAGGTGGCCTGCGGCAGGTCCGCCAGCGCGGCCAGCATCTGGCCGGTCTGGTTGCAGTCGTCGTCGATCGCCTGCTTGCCCAGGATCACCAGGCCGGGCTGTTCCTTGTCGAACAGCGCTTTCAGGATCTTGGCGACGGCCAGCGGCTGCAGTTCCTCGTCGGTCTGGACCAGGATGGCGCGGTCGGCGCCGATCGCCATGGCCGTGCGCAAGGTCTCCTGGCACTGCTGCACGCCGCAGGAAACGGCGATCACCTCGGTGACCACGCCCTTCTCCTTCAGGCGCACCGCCTCTTCGACCGCGATCTCGTCGAACGGGTTCATGCTCATCTTCACGTTCGCGATGTCCACACCCGTGTTGTCCGATTTCACGCGGACCTTCACGTTGTAGTCCACCACCCGCTTGACCGGGACCAGGACCTTCATGCGCCTTCGAAGATCTTGGTCAGGCGCGCGTCGCGCCAGTAACGCTCCACCGCGAAATGCGTGGTGTAGCCGGCGCCGCCGAGGATCTGGATGGCTTCGCTGGTCACGCGCTCGGCCATCTCGGTGGCAAGGTACTTCACCATCGCGGCTTCCGTGTCGCAGCGCACGCCTTCATCGATCTTGGTGCAGACGGAATACATCAGCTGCCGGCAGCACTCGATCTCCGCCGCCATGTGCGCGATCTTGAAACGGATCGCCTGGAAGCCGGCGATGGCCTGCCCGAACTGCACGCGATCCTTGGCATAGGCCGTGGCATCCTCCAGCGCACCGCGGGCAAGCCCGATGGCGCGGGCGGCGGTCTGGGCACGCGAGCTCTCCAGCCCGCTCGTCACGAGATAGAAGGCCTTGCCCTCCTCGCCGAGCAGGTTCTCGGCGGGGACCCGGACGTTGTCCATGGCGAACTCGCAGGTGTTCCACCCGAAGTAACCGATCTTGGGGATCGGGTGGCCCTGGATGCCGGGCGGCCAGCCGCCGCGCGGCTTCTCGATGATGAAGGCCGAAAGGCCGAGGTGCCGGCGGGCCGGGTCGACGTTCGGGTCGGTGCGCGCGATAACCACCAGGAAGTCGGCGCCATCGCCAAAGGTGCACCAGTACTTGCTTCCGTTGATCACCCAATGGTCGCCATCGCGGCGCGCACGCGCGGCCAGGCCGGAGATGTCGGAGCCGGTGCCCGGCTCCGACATGGCCAACGCGCCCAGGAACTGGCCGGCGGCCATCTTCTGGAAGTACTTGTCCTTCTGGCGCTCGCTGAAAGCGCTCATCGGGATGATGCTGTTCGCCATGGAATGGCGAATGATGCTGCCCACGCTCATCCAGGCGCGCGCGAGCTCTTCGGAGATCAGGCAGTACTCGAAGCAGCCCATGTCCAGCCCGCCGTACTCCTGCGGCATCTTGATGCCGAAGTAGCCCATCTCGCCCATCTTGTCGCGCAGGGCCATGGGGATCTCGCCCTTGACCGGGTCGAGCTTGTTGGCAATCGGCAGGACTTCCTGCATGGCGAACTTGCGGGTCGCCTCCTGCAGCATCCTTCGTTCTTCGGTGAGGTAGGTCATACGGTCTTTCGTCTGTCTTGTACTTCTGGTACGTGATTCAACGCACGCTGCACAGGCGCATCACGGGGGCAAGTTCGCGTTCCCGCTCCAAGGCTTCCAGCGCACCCAGGAGGGATCGCGCCTTCCCCTGGCCCAGCACGGGCGCAGCAAGGGCGTGGAACTTGTCGGCCACCTTGCGCCACTGAAGCTGCTTGTCTCCCATGGGCACGCCGCAATCGACGCGCAGCTTGTGTTCGCGGCCGTCCTTCAGCGTGATCGTCACTTCGGATTCACTCAGGCTCATGCCGGGTACCAGCGTGACCCGCACCCGGTCTCGGACGCCGACGACCTCGGGTTCCGTGACACGGCCCCAGGTGCCGAGTTCGCTCGTGCTGATGCCCAGCAGCGCGAAGGCCGCCGTGGCGCGAAGACTGAACTTGGCCTCCAGCGCCGTGGCGGGCTGCTGGATGTTGCAGATGCTGCAGCCCTCGCCGGCAGTCACCAAGATGCGCTCGACGGCCGAGGACGTGATGCCGTGGCGCTCGCGCAAGCCGGCAATGGCCTCGATGGTGGAGTGCGTGCTGTAGCACGCGGCATGGAACTTGAAGAGATTCGCCAGCACGTGCGCTCCACCCGCCGGAGTGGCCAGCGCATCGTCGACGCGGAAGTCGCTGCCGTGCACCTGCGCGAAACCCTGCCTGCACTCCAGGGCGTCGTCGCGGCTGGTCAGCCCGCGCGCCGCCAGTAAGGCGGCGCGCAAGCCGGCCTGGGCAGCTAGCCCGGCATGCAGCGGCTTGGTCATGCTGCCGAACATCGCCTTCAGGCCCGCCGCCTGCGTCGCGGCGATCCCGACCGCATGGCAGGCCCTTTCGAGCGGCAGCTCCAGCAGCCTGGCGCACGCGACCGCGGCGCCTATGCTCCCGATGGTGCCGGTGGCATGAAAGCCGTTGGCGTAGTGCGAGGGCTCGACCAGCGCACCGATGCGACACGCCGTTTCGTAGCCGGCAACGAACGCTTGGAGCAACGCCTCACCGGTCGCGCCGCGGTGTTCCGCCAGCGCGAACACCGCGGGGAGGATGGCCACCGACATGTGGCCGGGGACAGCGAGGTTGACGTCGTCGTAGTCTAGGGCGTGGGACAGGGCGCCGTTGTAGAGGGCCGCCTGAAGCGTGCTCGCCTTGCCGCCGCCGCCCAGCAGGGTCGCCTGGGGATGCGATCCTTCGTCGGCGATGACGCCGGCGACGATCGTCGCCACCGGTTCGTCCAGTGCAGCAAAACTGCACGCCATCCAGTCCGCCACGCAACTGCGGGCCACCGCCCGCGCGTCCGTCGGGAGATCATCCCAACGCAGCGCCAGTGCTTGCTCCACCAACCGTGCGGTCAGACCCTGGGCGCCGTCGCGCGACGAATTGCTGGCTGCCATGCCCGACCCCTACTCCTGGAAACTGATGCCCGAGGCGCGGATCCGCTCGCCGAGTCGGCGGGTGTCTTCGGCCAGCGTCTTGCCAAGCACGTCCGGCGGAACGTAGTTCGCGATGTTGCCCTGCTGGTACATCTTCTTCGCATACTCCGGCTCCTGCGCCATGGCTTGCAGTTCGACGCTGAGCTTCTGCACCACTTCATGGGGCGTGCCCTTCGGTCCGAACAGGGCGTACCAGATCGGGAACACCATGTCGGGATAACCGGACTCCACGAGCGTCGGGACGTCGGGCAGGAACGGCACGCGCTTGGCCGAGGTCACCGCGATCGGCACCAGCTGCCCCGTGCGGATCGGTTCGTCGAGGGCGCCGGAGTACCCCGGCGCGGCCAGCGTGACGCGGCCGGCGATCGTGTCCATCACGGCCGGGGCAGCGCCCTTGTAGGGCACGTGCAGCATCTTGATGCCGGCGCGGTGGGCGAACAGCGCAGGCGGAAGATGCGTCGTTCCGCCGACGCCTGCGGAGCCGTAGCTGATGGCTTCAGGGTTCTTCTTGGCGGCCGCCACCAGGTCGGCAACGCTGCGGATGCCGCTGGCCTTGTTGGCGACCAGGACGTGCGCCGATTCCGCAATGCCGCCAATGGGGACGAACTCGGTGACGTTGAAGGGCAGCGGATTGCTGGCGGGCCGGACATTGGGGTAGATCGCCATGGAATTCACGCCTAGGTAGAGCGTGTAACCGTCCGGCTTGGCGCGGAATGCCTGTTCGGTCCCGACCACGCCGCCTGCTCCCAGGATGTTCTGCACGATCACCCCCTGCCCGATCCGGTCGCCGAGGCGCTGTGCCATCACCCGAGCGACCGTGTCGGTAGGGCCGCCCGCACTGACGGGCACGATGATCTGGATCGGGCGGTTCGGATAGGCTTGCGCCGACGCGAAGGCGGGCACCGCGGCCAGGGATGCGCCGAGCAGGGTGCGGCGGCTGATGTTCGAATTCATGCTTGTCTCCTTCGTTCTTCGTGGATCACATGCCGATCAGGTCGGCTCTTTGCAGGATGCCGCTTTGCGCGCGCACGGTTGCGACGTCCACCAGCGATCCGTCCAGCGCGATGGAACCGAGCCCCTGTTCGAGGGCCTTGGCATAGGCGGCAGCCATGGCGCGTGCCTTGTCGACATCCGCCTGGGGAGGCGTGTGCGCGCGGTTGGCGGGCTCGATCTGGCTTGGGTGGATGGCCCACTTGCCCACGAAGCCCAGGATGGCTCCGCGGCGCGCCTCGACCGCGTAGCCTTCGGCATTGCGGAAGTCGGCGAAGGGGCCGTCGATGGCGTCGATGCCGGCGGCGCGCGCGGCGATCACGACCTTGTAGCGGGGGTACTGCCAGAGGTCGCCGGGATAGTCCTTGGAACCCCAGATCTCCTTCTGGTCCAGCCCCTGCGAGGCAGAGTAGTCGCCCATTCCGAGGATCAGCGCCTCCAGCCGGGGGCTGCAGCGGGCGATCTGCTCCACGTTGATCAGACCCTCGACCTCCTCGATCAGCACTTCGAGGCCGACGCGCTTCTTGAGCTTGAGCTTCTGCTCCAGCTGGGTGATCAGGGTCTCGACGAAATGCAGGTCGCGCGGATGCCGCACCTTCGGGATCATGATCACGTCGAGGTTCTCGCGCGCGCCCTCGACCACCTCGATGATGTCCTGGTAGCAATACTCCGTTTCCACATCATTGATGCGCACGCAGCGGGTCTTCTTGCCCCAGTCGAGCGTGTTGAGCGCCTGCACCACCTTGCCGCGGGCTTCCGCCTTGGCACTGGGCGCCACCGCGTCCTCGAGATCCAGGAACACCAGGTCGGCGTCGCTCGCCGCACCCTTGGCCATCATCTTCTCGCTGCTGCCGGGAACGGCGAGTTCGGAGCGGCGAAGCCGCTTGGGTTGCTTGATCGTCATGGACTTGTCTTCCTCAGGTTGCTTGTTCTGCGCAGTAGATGGCGCCGCTCTTGGACAGGCTGTCGATGCTGTGGGCCGCAATGCCGGCTTCCAGCAGCACCGCACGGGTGTGTTCGCCCAGTTCGGGGGCGCGCCGTCGCACGCCACCGGGCGTCTTCGACATCTTCACCGGCACGCCGGCGATCGTGAGCTTGTCCGCGCTGTGCGGCTGCTCCACTTCCACGAGCATCTCGCGGACCGCGAAATGCGGGTCGCGGAAGATGTCTTCCGCGCTGTACACCGGCCCATACGGAAACTGTCCGCCGAACAACGCCGTGAGTTCGGCCTTCGTGCGGGCACTGGTGAAATCCTCGACCTGCTGCTTCACGAGGCCGGCGTTCCGGACCCGTCCGGCGTTGGTGCGCAGGCGCTCGTCGTCCAGCAGGTCGCGCCGCTCCATCAGCTCGCACAGCCTGGCCCAGAAGTTGTCGTTCGGGCAGCCCACCGTCACCCAGCCGTCCCTGGCCTTGAACAGGCCGAAGGGGCAGAACATGGGATGGTGCGAGCCCTGCGGCTGCGGCGAGGTGCCGTCCATGGAGTACTGGTAGACGATTCGCTCCGAGCAGGACAGCACGCCGTCCACCATCGCCACGTCGACGAACTGGCCCTGGCCCGTCTTGTTCGCATGGATCACGGCCGCCAGGATGCCGAAGGCACAAAGCGCCGAGGGAATCAGGTCGCCGACACCCGGCCCGACTTTCATCGGCTGGCCGTCTTCCGTGCCGGTGACGCCCATCATGCCGCCCATGGATTGCGAGACGACGTCGAAGGAGGGCCAGTCTACGTATTCGCTGCGGCCGCTGCGGGGATCCCCGAAGCCCCGGATGCAGGCATAGACCAGGCGCGGGTTGCGGCGGCTCATCGTTTCGTACGACAGGCCGAGCCGGTCCAGCACTCCTGCCCTGAAGTTCTCCACCACGACGTCGGCCTTCTCAACGAGGGACAGCAGCAATTCGCGGCCTTCGTCCGACTTCAGGTTGACGACGACGCTCTTCTTGTTGCGGTTGACGCTCTGGAAGTAGCCACCCATGTTGCGGATTTCGTCGTCTGGCGCGTAGGGCCCGAAAGTGCGGGTCATGTCGCCTTCGGGGGCCTCGATCTTCACGACGTCGGCGCCATGGTCCGCAAGCAGCTGCGCGCAGAAGGGGCCGGCAAGCATCTGCGTGAGGTCAATCACGCGCAGGCCGTTGAGGGCGCCGCTCATGCGGGTGTGCCCACGAAATTGCGACGCTTCAGCAGCACCCTGCGCTGGCCTTCGAACACCTGCTCGTCGCGCTGATTGAAGCCCAGGTGGCGGAAGACGACGATTCCGGCGTCGCTGCGGTCCGCCGGACGCGCCTCGAGCACTTCGGTGCAGGCGTAAAGCGTGTCGCCGTGGAACACCATTACCTTGAGGCGGATTCCCGTGATGCCCAGCTCTGCGAGCGCGTTCTCCGCCGTGTCCTGGGCGGCCAAGCCGATGATCATCGACGCGGTGAGGCCACCGAAATAGACGCGCTGGCCGAATGCGCCCGCCTTCATGGCGTGCTCGTTGAAGTGGCCTTGCGCCGTGTTCATAACGAGGTGGGCGAACATCGTGTTGTCGATCTCGCCGATGGTCTTGCCGCGCGCGTGGCGCAGCACCTGGCCGGGCTCGAAGTCCTCGAAGTAGTTGTGGCTGCCGGTTAGGGATTGCAGGTTCATGGCTTGCGCAGGACGAGGTTGGTGCGGCGGAAATGCAGGACGCGCATGCCGTCGGCCCGGAAGCCTTCGGTGTGCCAGGTGACGATGCCCTGGTCCTTTCGGCTGGAGGACTCGCGGCGGTCGACGACCGTGCTGCGGGCCACCAATGTGTCCTGCGGATACACCGGGCGCTCGAACTCTAGGTCGTCGACACCGAGAAAGGCGCCGCCGAGCTCGCTCAAGTCCTCCGTGGTCAGCCCGAAAACGACGTTGAAGGCCAGGTACGGGTTGACCGGGCTGCGCTCGTAGCCGAGCGATCGCGCGTACTCGTTGTTGAAGTAGGTCGGGTTGAAGTGCAGCGTCATCGTGGTGAAGAAGCTGTTGTCCGACGCGGTCACCGTGCGGCCCCAGTGGTGCTCGAAGACACGGCCGGGCTCGAAGTCCTCAAAGTACGTGCCCTTGGGAACCAGGACGGCTATGCGGCGGATCTCGTCTGCGCTGCGCGCGGTAGTAGTAGGCATTAGCGGTATTTCGGAATAGCTAAACGTACGGACGTCTGGATGTCTGGATGTCTGGATGATTGCATTCCCGAGGCCCGCTGTCAACGGCATTGCGCTGCGCCCTCGTGGGGAAAACCCGCGCGACACGGTGCCTGAGAACTAAAACATTCGCATCTTCGTACCACCGAATGTTTCGCGAAGCTACACAGCCGCGCTACCGCCTTATCCTGCTGGCCGGACATTCCGCGGAGCGCAGGGCTGCATGACGATCGCCAGCTTCGCGGCAGGAAACCCGTGCGCTCCTCAGTAAACCAGCCGCGCCCACCTCATCCATACCGTGCGCTAGTTCGCTCAAGAAGGGAGGGATGTTCGGGCACGGCCGCAGTCCATGTTTTCGAGGAGGAGTCAATAATTCTTGGCGATGCGAAGGTCTGCGGCCCTTGGGGTGTAGGGCATCACCGCTCCGCCGCTCTTCATCGGCCGAAGTAGTGCGAGCTGGATTGGTATGGGCCGCTGCGCCCGGAGGTCTTCGTGAAAACGAATCACCTAGAATCGACAACGGGCAGAGCTTGACCCCAGGGAATGATGACGAAGCTAGCCAGCGAAACGCTTTCCGCCCCCCCTCCGCGCAAACACCTGCCACAGAGCAATACGCGCTATGAGATGTTCGCAAGTTCGCTGATTGCGGACATCGCCACCGGCAAGTATCCGGTTGGCTCACTCCTGCCGCCTGAACCAGAACTGTGCGCACACTACGGTTTGAGCCGGCACACGGTGCGCGAAGGTGTGCGCAGGCTGGTGGAGATGGGGTTGGTTTCGCGTCAGCAAGGCATCGGAACGACCGTCATCTCCGCGGACGTCGCCCCGAACAAGTTCTCCGCCGCGACGTCCCTGGAAGCGCTGTTCAGCTATGTCAGCGGCACCTGGCTGCGGATCGTGAGCGAACGCTGGGTGACCGCCGATAAGGAACTCGCGCAGATGCTGGACTGCAAAGTCGGTCAGCGCTGGCTCGAGGTAAACAGCTATCGCTACCGGAAGGACGAGATCAATCCAATGTCGCAGACTGTGCTGTACATCCCGCCCGCATTCGAAGGCATACGCCCTCACCTGAGCGAGATGGATCATCCCGTCTACCAGCTGATCGAAGAGCACTACGGGCAAACCGTACAAGACTTGCAAATGGTCGTGCGCGCCGTGTCGATACGCTCCGACGTGGCCAGCGAGCTTCGGTGTCCCCCTAACGCGCCTGGCCTGATGGTGATTCGACGCTACCGTGGTGCCAATGGTTCGGAGCTATCCGCGTCCATCAGCACCTATCCTCAAACCCGCTTCGAAGTTGCGATCCGGTACCGACTCAATTGGGCTAACGGCTAAGGGTTTCGCACCACGAAGATTGTTCTCACACTGAGAGATGGTTGATTGCCGTTCGTCCTCATGCTTAGGAAGAACCTTTGGCGGACCCAAACGTGAGCGCCACAGGAGTTTTGCAACAGAGGATGTCGGCTCGGCACTGTTCAGTTAGTCCTCTTGGTCGGGCGGCTCTTCCCAGACGAGATTTTTCACGGGTGGCGCCAACCTCCGCACTGGCGCTTTGGCGCGGTCGTCGAAAACCACGCTGAAAGGCTTTGGCCAGTAGTGCCCCGTGGACTCATGGATGAAGTACTTGGGAATGGCGGCACCCAGGTCGATGTCCGCGTACACGATCCCTTCCTGATCCCAGGACAGCGGTTCCGTCAACAGCTTTCCGCTACCGGCTTCGATGATCGCCGTCCAGGCGTTCACCGGCTGTTGTTCGCGCGTCAATCCCAGCCGATCCAGCACGTCCTGCCCGACCACCAGCTGGCTGCAAAGCACGTAGGTGTTGTGGGCGATGGCGTGATAGCGGGAGCAGATCTCGGCGAGGGAGCGGTCTGCCAGCGTGAACCCCAGCCACGCGGCCACATGCACCTGTTCACCCATGGCGGCCAGGGTATACGCCGGCAGCGACATCGTATGTTCGCCGCAGATCAGCCCTCCGAGCTTGCCGACGGCGGTGTCGTACACCTCGTGGGTGCTCCCGTCGCCGTCCCCCCAGACCAGCTTTTCCGGCCCGGTGGGCCTGAACTTGCGATGTTTGCCGAGCAGCTCGCCGCTGGGACTGAAATACAGCAGTGTGTTGTACAGCGTCTTGCCGTCACGCTCGTTGACGCCGATGACCACATACGCCTGGGCCTCGCGTGCTGCTTGTCCAAGCACGGTGACCACGGGACCTGGCACCTCCACCGCGTTGCGGAACAACTCGGCCGAGAACGCGCCGCCGCGGCCCATAGGAAGGTGCCATGCCCAGTACGGCCCACCGGCCAGGAAGACTTCCGGTAGAGCGATCAGCTTCGCGCCGTTCGCCGCGGCTTCCCGGATGAGACCGCATGCCTTGTCCACGCTGGCCTCGAGGTCCAGAAAGACCGGTGAAGCTTGAACGGCCGCTGCTTTGTACTTGGGGGGGACATCCAGTTTCAGCATCTTTTGACTCCTCACTTTGCAAGACCGAGCTTTTTTCCGATTTCGTGCACCACGGCGGTCTCCTCGCGCATCATGGTGATGACGCGCGCGGGCGGCTGGTAGTCGTTCAGGATTCCCAACGGGAGAATGCGCGTGTTCACCGCCGGATCCCGGAGTGACCTGGCGAATGCCGCCTCGAGCGTCTTGCGCGTGCTCTCCGGCACGCCCGCCGGTACGACGAAGGCCGTCCAGACGCCGATCAGGTCCTGTCCGTAACCAAGCTCCTTCAACGTGGGCACGGACTCGTAGCCGGGAAACTTGTCGGACAGCGCAATGGCTTTCGCCGCACCTGCCTTCAGCGTGCCGCTGACCGACCCCAGCGACACGATCACGCCCTCCACATGACCGCCGCGCATGGCAGTGATGGCGGGCCCCGAGCCCTTGAAGGGCACGGAGAGAATGCCGGCCTTCGCGAGGCCGTTCAGGATTTCCACGTCGAAGTCGCCGATGGAACCCTGCCCCGCGGTGCCGAGCCGCACCTTGCCCGGGTTGGCCCGCGCAAATTCGACGAGGCCTTTCAAGTCGCTGAACGGAAGTCCGTTGGCGATCACGAGCACACTGGGCGTGCGCTCGGCCAGGCTGACGGGCTGCAAGTCCTTGAAGGGATCGTAGTTCGTGCTGGCAGCCTGCAGCACGGGCCTGAAGGTGAGCGATGCGTTGATCGCCATCAGCACCTTCTGTCCATCCTTCGGGCCGCGGAGCAATTCGGCCACGGAGAGGGCACCGCCTGCACCAGGCCGATTGTCCACCAAGACCGGGGTGCGCATATGCGTCGACAGGTTCTCCGCGAGGATTCGCGCGGCGGAGTCGAAGCCGTCACCTGCGGCAACGGGCACGATGATGGTGATCGGTCCCGTTGGAAACTCCGGCGCCTGTGCGGCGGCCGGAGCAGTAACCAGCGCAGCGAGAGCAACCAGCACGGAGAGCAGAAGAGTTTTCATCGAAGGTCCAGAGTGAAGGGCGCCCGGGTGCACGGATGCAGCGCGTGCTCCGGCAAAATTTTGTGGGCGGCGGGCGCGTAGGCAAAGTCAAAATGGCGCAATGCGCCAAATCTCTCCTGCTTCGGTTGTCGCCAGCGCCCAGCCGCACGACAGGGACATCGTCATCGCCCTCAAGAAGGGGCTGGAGATACTGACGTGCTTCGGGCGTGAAGCAAGCAGGCTCACTCCCTCCGAGGTCGCACGTCGTACCGGGAGCACGCCGGCATCGGCACGCCGGGCGCTGCACACGCTGCTCGAATCGGGGTACCTCGAATCGGACGGGAAGCGCTACTGGATGGCCGCGCGCACGCTCCTGATCGCGCATGCCTATTTCACCTCACGGCCCACGGCGCAGCTCGCCCAGCCGGTGATGGAGGCGCTGGCGGAGCGTACCAAGGAGTCGTCTTCCCTTGGCACACTGCTGGACAACGACGTCATCATCCTCTCGCGTTCGATTACCCGAAGCACCCTCGCGACCGGGCTGGGCATTGGGGCACGCCTGCCCGCGTACTGCTCCTCGCTCGGGCGAGTGCTGCTGGCGAGCATGCCTCGCGAAGAAGCAGCACGCAAGCTGCAGGGCATGCAGCGGCTGCCACTCACTCCCCGCACCATGTACGAGATGGACGACCTTCTCGTGTTGCTGGAGAAGTGCCGCGAGCAAGGCTGGGCCTCCAGCGACGAGGAGCTGGAACTGGGCGTACGTTCGATAGCCGTGCCCGTCACCGACCGCAACGGAAGAACGATCGCCGGCCTGAGCATTTCAGTTCGTGCGGACCGGATGCATTTCTCGGAATTCCGGGCGCAGATGCTGCCGCACCTTCATCGAGCCGGTGAAAGCCTCTCCGCTCGCCTTCCGCCGGATTAGTCGCCTCACGCGGTGACGGGCGTGCGCGCAGGACGCCGCCGCGGAGGCGGCGTCTGCGGATCGCGCTCAGAGCAGCGAAGCGAAGTTGCGCCGGGCCGTTTCCATCTGCGGAAGCAGTTTTTCGACCAGCTGCTCGCGCGTCATGCGGCTGGTAGCCACTGAAAGGCTCATCGCCGCGATCAGCTCGCCGCGGCTATTGCGTATGGGCACTGCGATCGACCGCAGTCCGATCTCCAGCTCCTGGTCGCCCAGCGCGTATCCGTTCGCGCGCACCAGGGCTACCTGCTTCATGATCTCGCGCACGTCCGTGCAGGTGTGCGGCGTGAAGGCCGGACGCGCCATCCGGTTCAACATGAACTTGACGTCCGCGGGCGGCAGTTCCGACAACAGCACCCGTCCGGTCGCACTGCAGTAAGCGGGCAACCGGGCGCCGACGCCCAACCCGCTGGACAGGCTGCGCCTGTGGGTGGATCGGGCCACGAACACCGCATCCTGCGAGTCGAGCACCGCGATGGATGCCGACTCCCGCGTCAGCTCACTGGTCATCTCGAGGATGGGCTGGGCAACCTTCGTCAGAGGATCCGACGCGACATATGCATGCCCGAGCCGCAGCGAGCGAGGAGCGAGCTTGAAGTGCCGGCCGTCCTGCTGCGCATACCCGAGCTTGCACAGCGTCAACAGGCTTCGCCGCACGGCGGCCTTCGTGTGCCCGGTGATCTCCGCCGCATGCGTCAGCGTCAGCGGACCCTTGCTGATGCCGAAGGCCTCGACGATGGCCAGGCCCTTCTCGAGCCCCATCACGTATTCCTTTTCTTCCTTCTTCTCGTCTCGCGCTGGGTCGAAAACGGCAGCCATTCTTCGGTCCTAAAGTTCGATATGCGAACAATATATCCGAAATCATTGACCCAGAGCAAAGCTGCAACGAGACTTCGCTGCGCCCTTCGCCAACGAAGGCAATGCCGACGAGACAAGGAAGACTTATGAGCGCGCAGACGCTAGAACGCCGCGAGGTGAACGCCCCCGTCACCGACTTCGATCCCTACACGGACGAAGTCCTCGACGACCCCTACCCGCACTACGAGATGCTGCGGGAACTGGGGCCGGTGTTCTACCTGGGCCGATACGACGCCTACGGTATCGCACGTCATTCCGAGATCGACGCGGTCCTTCGCGATCCAATGACGTTCTGCTCCAGTGCAGGGGTCGGGCTGGCCAACTTCCACACGGCGGAGCCGTGGCGCAAGCCCAGCATCATCCTGGAGGTCGACCCGCCCATGCACGCCCGCACTCGCAAGGTAGTGGGCGGCCTGCTGGCGCCTGCCAGCATCAACAAGCTGCGCCCCACCTTCGAGCGCGAGGCCGAATTGCTGGTGGACCGCGTCCTGGCGAAGGGCCGATTCGACGCCGTCCACGACCTGTGCGAGGCCTACCCGCTCAAGGTGTTCGCCGACGCGGTCGGCATTCCCACCGAAGGACGCGAGAAGTATCTTCTGCCCTACGGCGACATGGTGTTCAACGCCTTCGGCCCAGTCAACGAGCGCTTCAAGGCCTGCTTCGCCAGGCTGCAGGGCGGCGCCTCCGACTGGATCGCCGAGGTATGCAAGCGCGAGAACCTCACTCCGGATGGGTTCGGCGCTCAGTTGTACAAGGCTGCCGACGAGGGACTGCTGGCTCCGGACGAAGCGCCGATGCTGGTGCGCACCCTGCTCTCCGCCGGCCTCGACACGACGGTGTTCACGCTGTGCAACGCCATCCTGTCCTTCTCGCGCTACCCAGATCAGTGGGCCCTGGTACATGCGAACCCCGCCATGGCACGGCAGGCGCTCGAGGAAGTGCTGCGCTACGAAAGCACCTTTCATTCCTTCTACCGCACCACCACCCGGCCCGTCGAAGTCGCCGGCGTGCCGATGGCGAACGAGCAGAAGATCTGCGTCTTCATCGGCTCCGCGAATCGCGATCCGCGCCGCTGGGGGGAGACGGCCGACAGGTTCGATGTCAGCCGCCGCGCGGCCGGCAACCTCGCCTTCGGCACTGGCATCCATGGCTGCGCCGGCCAGATGATCGCGCGGTTGGAAGGCGAGATCGTCCTGACGGCGCTGGCAAAGCGCGTGAAGCAGATCCACCTCGAAGGTCCGCCGGCCATCCACTACAACAACTCGGTCCGGGGCTACACCAGCATACCCGTCAGCGTCACCGCTGCCTGAGCGCGACAGCGCCACGCTGCCGCGGCTTTCTCGTCCACCCCTTCGCTCCAGAGGCGTCCATGCCCCAGATCACGTACGTCCAGCCGGACGGCGCCCGCCGCTCCGTTGCCGCCAGTCCCGGCGCGACAGTCATGCTCACCGCCGTCGCAAACAACATCCCGGGCATCGTTGCAGAGTGCGGTGGCGCCGCGATGTGCGCCACCTGCCACGTCTACCTCGACGAGTCGAGCCAAGGCGTCGTGGCGCGTGTCAGCGAAGTCGAAAACGAGATGCTGGACAGCGCGGCCAGCGGCCGCCGCGACAACAGCCGCCTCAGCTGCCAGCTGGTGCTGAAGCCTGGGGTGGAGGAGATCGTGGTCCATATCCCCTCGCACCAGGTCTGACAGAGATGGTCGAGGCAGGCGTCATCGTGGTTGGCGGCGGACAGGGGGGATTCCAGGTCGCCGCATCGCTGCGCGAGGAGGGGTATCCAGGCCGCATCACGCTGATTGGCGACGAGCCCGGCCTGCCGTACCAGCGCCCTCCGCTGTCCAAGGGCTTCCTGGCTGGAAAGGCTCACGCTCAGCACCTCGAGCTGCGGCCTCCCGCCTTCTATGCCGAACAAGACATCGCCTTGCGGGTGCCGGAGCGCGTCACGAGCATCGATCGCGCGGCGCGGCGTGTCGACCTGGCCTCCGGCGGCTCGCTCGCCTATGAGCACCTGGTGCTGGCCACCGGAGCCCGGGCACGCATTCCCACGGTTCACGGAACGGACCTCTTTGGCATCCTGCCGCTGCGCAGTCGTGCCGACGCGCAAGCCATGCTGGACCTGCTGCCAGAGGTGCGCCGACTGGTGGTCGTGGGCGGCGGCTTCATCGGGTTGGAAGTGGCCGCCATGGGCACGGACATGGGCCTGGACGTGCGGGTGATCGAAGTCGCCGATCGCGTCCTCAAGCGCTGCGTCTCCGCGGAAGTCTCCACCCACCTCGCCGGCGCCCAGGCAAAACGCGGGGTGCAGTTCAGCTTCGAAAGCAGTGTCATTGCGTTCACCGGCCGTGAAGGCAGGGTCAGCCACGTACAGACCAGCCGAGGCGACCGCTTCCACGCCGACTTGGTGGTGGTCGGCGTCGGCGTCGAGCCCAATGTGGAACTCGCACGCGACGCCGGTTTGCCGGTCCGCGACGGCATCGTGGTCGACTCGCACCTGCGGACCGCCGACCCCGCCATTTCCGCGATTGGTGACTGTGCCCGCTACCCCGCGGCGTGGTGTGCAGCGTCCGTGCGGCTGGAATCCGTGCAGAACGCCGTAGACCAGGCCCGCTGCGTCGCCGCCCGCCTTGCAGGAAAAGCCGAACCCTACGCGAAGGTGCCCTGGTTCTGGAGCGACCAGGGCGATCACCGCCTGCAGATCGCAGGCGTGTCCGAGGCGGGCGACAGCGCAGTGCTGCGGGGCGACCGGGGCTCGGGCAAGTTTTCCGTCTTCCGCTTCCGCGCCGGGCGGCTCTCCGCCGTGGAATCGATCAACAACGCCGCCGACCATATGGCCGCACGCAAGCTGCTGGCCGCAGGCGCGTCCATCACTCCCGAGCAGGTCGCTGACGTCAGCCTGAAGCTCACTTCACTGCTCGCCCCCTGAACACATGAGGACTTCCATGATCTCCGAACAGCCCAAGACCATTGTCGTGACCGGTGGCGCGAGCGGCATCGGCTTCGCCTTCAGCCAGCACCTCGCGCAGCTCGGCCACCGCATCGTCATCGCGGACCTGCGCGGCGCCGACGAGGCGGCCGGCCGCCTACGCACTGCCGGCTACGAGGCCATCGGCACGCAGACCGACGTGGTCAGCGAGCGCGACGTCGCCGCGATGGCCGCTGGCGCACAGGCCGAATTCGGCGGAATCGACTGCCTGGTCAATAACGCAGGGCTGTTCACCACGCTGGCCCTCAAGCCCTTCGACCAGATCAGCACCCAGGAATGGATGCGGGTGATGGAAGTAAACACGCTCGGACCCTTCAACTGCGCCAAGGCCGTGCTGCCGGCGCTGCGGGCGAGCGGGCGCGGACGGCTGGTGAACATCGCTTCCACCGTGCCAATCAAGGGGCCGCCGAACATGGCCCACTACGTTGCCAGCAAGGGCGCGGTGATCGCCTTCACCCGCTCGCTCGCGCGCGAACTGGCCAAGGACCGCATCACGGTGAACGCCATTGCGCCCGGCTTCACGCTGAGCGATGGGGTCCTGCAGTCGGACCTGCAGAACCGGATTGGCGACAACGCCCGCACCACCGGCCGCTGCATACAGCGCGACCAGGTGCCGGCCGACCTGGTGGGCGCCCTGGCCTACCTGGTGAGCGATGGCGCCAGCTTCGTCACCGGCCAGACGCTCGCCGTCGACGGCGGCGGCGTGTTCCTCTGATCCGAACCACGGCCATGGACGCCCAAAGCCCCGCCACCGCCGCCTACGAGCAGCTGGCCCTGTACATCGACGGCGAGTTCGTGCCGGCCGCCGGCCGCCGCGAGCAGGACGTGCTCAACCCCGCTACCGGCGCCGCCTTCGCGCGACTGCCGCATGCCACGCCGGGGGACCTGGACCGCGCACTGGCTGCCGCCAGCAAGGCCTTCCAGAGCTGGCGTTTCAGCTCGCCGCTGGAACGTTCGAAGATCCTGCGCCGGGTGGCAGAACTGATCCGCGAGCGCGCTCCGGCGATAGCCCGCAACATGACCCTGGACCAGGGCAAACCGCTCGCCGAGGCCGTGCAGGAAATGGCCACGTGCGTCGAGCACGCCGAGTGGCATGCCGAGGAATGCCGACGCATCTACGGCCGCGTGATCCCGCCGCGGGCCGAAACGGTGCGCCAGCTCGTGGTCCGTGAACCCGTCGGCGTCTGCGCCGCCTTCACGCCGTGGAACTTCCCGTTCAACCAGGCTCTGCGCAAGGCGGTAGCGGCGCTCGGCGCCGGCTGCACGCTGGTCCTGAAAGGTCCGGAAGACTCGCCGAGCGCGGTGGTGGCACTGGCCCGCATCTTCCACGACGCCGGTCTGCCCGCTGGCTGCTTGAACCTCGTATGGGGCGTCCCGGCGGAAATCTCCAGCCAGCTGATCGCCTCACCCGTCGTGCGCAAGATCTCCTTCACCGGGTCCACCGCGGTCGGCAAGAGCCTGGCCGCACTGGCCGGCGCCCAGATGAAGCGCATGACGATGGAGCTGGGCGGCCACTCGCCGGTGCTGGTCTTTGAAGACGCCGAAGTCGAAGCCGCTGCGCGCTTCCTGGCTCGCACCAAGAGCCGGAATGCCGGCCAAGTCTGCATGGCGCCCAGCCGGTTCTTCGTGCACGAGAGCGTCCACGACCGCTTCGTCGATGCCTTCGCCAGCATCTATGCCGGGCTCAAGGTGGGCGACGGGTTGGCGCAGGGCACCCAGATGGGCCCCCTGGCGCACGCGCGCCGGGTGGACGCGATGCAATCGCTGGTGGCCGACGCCCGCGCGCGGGGAGCAGCGGTGCTGTGCGGCGGCGAGCGGCTGGCAGGCGAGGGCTACTTCTTCCCGCCGACCATCGTTACCGGACTGTCCGACGACGCCCGCCTGATGACAGAAGAGCCCTTCGGCCCCGTGGTGCCCGTCACCCGCTTCCGGAGCACGGATGAAGCACTGGCCCGCGCCAATGCGCTGCCCTACGGCCTGGCCTCGTACGTGTTCACGAACTCGCTGGCCACGGCCAACCACGTGAGTAACCGGCTCGAGGCCGGCATGGTCAGCATCAATCACTTCGGCTTGGCGCTGCCCGAAACCCCGCTCGGCGGCGTGAAGGAAAGCGGAATGGGGAGCGAGGGCGGCACCGAGACCTTCGACGGCTATCTCGCGACCAAGTTCGTTTCGCAGTCCTCGCTTGTTCCATGAGCCGGTTTTCCCGGGATGGTGCCCCCTTGGCACCGCTTGCTTTCGCGAAATGAAATCAAAGGAGACATCGATGCACGCAGGCTTTTCTTCCACTACTTGGGCGCGGGCAGCCGCGGCCCTGACACTGGTCGCCGCGGGTGCGGCTGCCCATGCTGCCGAACCCGTCAGGATCGGCCTGATGCTGCCCAGCTCCGGCACGTTTGCGGACCTCGGCAAGTGGACCGTCGACGGCTTCAAGCTGTACGTGCAGCAGCAGGGCGGCAAGCTGGGCGGACGGACCGTGGAGTACATCACCCTGGATGACGAGTCCGACCCGTCCAAGGCGAACGAGAACGCCAACAAGCTCGTCAAGCGCGACAAGGTCGACGTGCTGG
>JAQZBU010000207.1 GCA_029237735.1 Ramlibacter sp.
GGCCCGCCGCGCCAAGAAGGAAATGGTCGAGGCCAACCTGCGTCTCGTGATTTCCATCGCCAAGAAGTACACCAACCGCGGCCTGCAGTTCCTCGACCTCATCCAGGAAGGCAACATCGGCCTGATGAAGGCCGTCGACAAGTTCGAATACCGCCGCGGCTACAAGTTCTCTACCTATGCGACGTGGTGGATCCGCCAAGCCATCACCCGCTCCATCGCCGACCAGGCCCGCACCATCCGTATCCCGGTGCACATGATCGAGACGATCAACAAGCTCAACCGCGTGTCGCGCCAGATGCTGCAGGAAATGGGCCGCGAGCCGACGCCGGAAGAGCTCGGCAAGCGCCTCGACATGCCCGAAGACAAGGTGCGCAAGGTCCTCAAGATCGCCAAGGAGCCCATCTCGATGGAAACTCCGATTGGCGACGATGAAGACTCCCACCTTGGCGACTTCATCGAGGACACCACCATGGAGTCCCCGATCGACGCTGCCACCGCCGAAGGCCTGCGCGAAGCCACTCGCGAAGTGCTGGCCAACCTGACCGCGCGCGAAGCGAAAGTGCTGCGCATGCGTTTCGGCATCGACATGAACACGGACCACACGCTGGAAGAAGTCGGCAAGCAGTTCGACGTCACCCGCGAGCGTATCCGCCAGATCGAGGCCAAGGCCCTGCGCAAGCTGCGCCATCCGTCGCGCTCGGAGCACCTGCGCTCCTTCCTCGACACCGAGTGAAGTAGTTCAGCGAAATGAAAAACGCCCCTTGCCGGGGCGTTTTTTTTGGGCAAAATTCCGCTGACCCTACTTATTTCTGATTCCGGCCCGGAACCCCTGCCCCATGAGCGACAACCACAAGCCTCCCGTGCGCATCCATCTTCTTTCACAGCTGATTTTCACCAGCCGCTGGCTGCAGCTGCCGCTGTATCTCGGACTGATCGTTGCCCAGGCCGTCTATGTCGGCCTCTTCCTCAAGGAAGTCTTGCACCTGGTCAGCCACGCCAACGAGATGAACGAAACCATGATCATGCTGATGGTATTGAGCCTGATCGACGTGGTCATGGTGTCCAACCTGCTCATCATGGTCATCATCGGCGGCTACGAGACCTTCGTTTCGCGCCTCGACATTGAAAACCATCCTGACAAGCCGGAATGGCTGGGCCACGTGAATGCCGGTGTGCTCAAGGTGAAGCTGGCCATGGCACTGATCAGCATCTCCTCGATCCACCTGCTCAAGACCTTCATCGAGGCCGACCACAAGTCACCGGAAACCATCAAGTGGCAGGTCATCATCCACACCGCCTTCCTCTTCTCTGCCCTGTTCATGGCCTGGGTGGACAGGATCAGCAGCCCCGCCAACCACCCCCTCACCGGGGCCTCGCTGAACAAGCACTGAAAGCAAAAACCCCGGGACTTTCCCGGGGTTTTTGTTGGTGGGCTTTTCGCTATACTCGCGCCTCTTCCTGAGCGGGCCTGTAGCTCAGTCGGTTAGAGCAGAGGACTCATAATCCTTTGGTCCTGGGTTCAAGTCCCAGCGGGCCCACCATCCGCGAAGCGCAAAAAGCCCGCCGTCAAAGCGGGCTTTTTGTTATGTCGCTCTCTCCATGCCGGCACGCAGCACAGGAATGGGCAAGGGCAACAGACTCGGCAACTTGAAGGAAATGCGCAGGCCGGCCTTGACCGCGCGGCGCGCCAGGCTGTCTTTGAAACTCATGCAGGACTCTCGTTTTTTATTCAGCTCTTGGCTCTTTCGGACAGCGAAGCAAGACGTTTCACATAGCTGCCACGGGCAGAATGGTCCAGCTTGGTCAGGATGCCGGTGTCGCCCATCAGGCGACGACCGCGCTCCTGCAGCCATTCCGGAATCAAGCCGTAAAACGCATGCGCAGTCTGCAGATAATCCGGCACGGCGAGCAGCAGGCGCGGCTTCTTCACCGCACTCACGACAGCCGCCGCGACCTCCTGTGGCGTCACGGACGGAATGCCGGGATTGGCCGCGTCGGTACCAGAGGACAGCTCGGTGAGGACCTTGGACGGCATTATGATGGTGAAGTTGACGCCCGAATCGCGATGCTCGCCGGCCACCGACTCCGTCATGCCCACCACGGCGTGCTTGGTACCGCAGTAGATCGCGGCCCCGGGAATGGCGAAGCGCCCGGCCATCGAGGCAACGTTGACGACATGCCCGCGCCGACGCGTCAGCATGCCTGGCAGCGCCAGCTGCATGCCGTGGATGACGCCACGAAAGTTGATGTCGATCTGCGCGTCACTGATGCCGGGCTCCTCAGCGAGGAAAGCGCCCATGGGCATGATGCCGGCATTGTTGATCAGGATGTCCAAGGGCCCCAGTGCGTCTTCGGTGGCACGCAGGAAGTCCGCAAAGCTGTCACGCTTGCGCACATCCAGCACATGCGCAAAAGCGCCCAGCCGCCTGGCCTCCTTCTGCGCCAGCGCCACATCGACATCGCCGATGGCGACACGTGCGCCCTCGGCCTGCAGCGCTTCGGCAATCGCGAGACCAATGCCGCGGGCACCGCCCGTGACGGCCACCACGGCGCCTTTCAGCTTCACCGGCTTTGAACTTGGCATCTCATTCCCCTGGATAATTCGCGATTGTGTGCAGAAGGCTGTAAGGCAGCTCAGCCAAACTCGTAGCTCGAGAGCGGAAAGGTGGCGGCCCGCTTCAGGCCGGCATGCGTGGACGTCGGCCGCAGCAGCGTCGGCTCGCCATGCGGGTTGAAGTAATAGCTCTTCGACGAGGCGCAGTTGCCGTTGAGGAAGACGGAGCTGCGCAGGTGCTGCTTCATCTCGCTGACGAAGGCGTCGTTGGCCGCCTGCGTTGCTTCGAAGGACTGCGCACCGCGCCGACGCATCTCGCCCAGGCAGCGTGACATATGCTTCATCTGGCCTTCGATGGTGTTGAAGAAGGACAGGCCGTTATAGGCATAGGGACCGGGCAGATAAAAGAGATTGGGGAAGCCGGGCAGCGAGAGCCCTTCATAGGACTGGAATTGCTGGCTCCGCCACCAGCTGCCGAGGTCCTTGCCCTGCTTGCCCGTGACCGGCAGCGCCGGAAAGTTTTCTTCCCACAGGCTGAAGCCCGTCGCCAGGATCAAGGTGTCGATCACGCGCTTTTTGCCGTCGCGCGTGACGATGCCGTCGGCGTCGATGCGATCGATGCCCTCGGTCACCAGCGATACGTTGGGGCGATTGAAGGTCGGGTAGTAGGTGTTCGAGAAGGTCGGGCGCTTGCAGCCGAAGCTGTAGGTCGGCGTGAGTTTCTCGCGCAGCACCGGGTCCTTGATGTGCAGGGCGATATGCGCCTTGCAGACCTGCTCCATCGTCTTGTTCAGAAACGCCAGCTCGCGGTTGTGCAGCACGCCCGTGACCATGATGGCCTCCAGGGCCGTGTCGCTGACGAGGCGGGCCGCCTTCTGCGTTGCCGGCAGCGTGGCAAACAGCCGCTGCAACGCGCGCGGAATCCGGCTGTCGACCTTGGGCGTCACCCAGATCGCCGTGCGCTGGTAGACGTCGAGCTGCGCGAGCTGCCTGGCGATCTCCGGCACCAGCTGCACGGAGGTGGCGCCGGTGCCGATCACGGCGGCGCGGCGGTTGGTGAGATCGTAGTCATGGTCCCAGGCCGCCGTGTGGATGACCTTGCCAGCGAAATCCGCGATGCCCGGAATGTCCGGCATCTTCGGCTGGGAGAGAAAGCCTGTGGCGAGAATCAGCAGCCGCGTGGTGAGCGGTGCCTGTCCGCTGACATGCACCGTCCAGAACCGGCCCTGCTCGTCGTACTCCGTGCGCTTCACCGTCGTGTTGAAGCGCATGCGCCGGCGCAGGTCGTATTTGTCGGCGACGTGCGACGCGTATTGCTTCAGCTCCGCTCCACGCGCGTAAAGCCGCGACCAGTACGGATTGGGTTCGAAGGAATAGGAGTAGGTGAACGAGGCAATATCGACGGCGAGGCCGGGATAGGAATTGACGTGCCAGGTACCGCCCAGATCGTCATTGCGATCCAGCAGCAGGAAGTTGCGGATGCCGTCGCGCTCCAGCTGGATGGCGGCCCCCATGCCGCCAAAGCCGGTGCCGACGATGATGGCCTCGTATTCCGGCGCATTGCCGGCAACCTGCACTGAGGCGCGGCGAGACGTTTTCTTCACGGCGGTGGAGCTCATCAGACACCTCCTCGAGGCCGGGCGGCCCGACAGTCGTTACTTGATGCGCTTCAGGCCAAGTCGCAGCCCCTGCGTCAGCACCTGCTTCACCACGGCCCCCACGATGGGCAGCGACGAATCGAAGTTGATGGTCCACACCACGCGCGAGCCTTGGGGCGTCTGGCTGAACGCCAGCGCGCCGCTATGGTTCTTGAGTGGTGCGCCGCCCTTGCTGATGCGGTAGTCGATGGACTGGTTGGGCACCACGGCCACCACGGTTTCCTCGACGGTGACCGGCCACAATCCCATGCGGCGTACCGAGCCCACACCGTTGACGTCGGAGCGGCCGTCGACCACGCGCTTCACGGGAATGCCGAGCACACGACCCAGCCCGTTATGGTCCGAGAGTTTCCGGAAGACCGTTTCCACGGGCTGACGATATTCCTGTGCGACCTCGACCTTGTACTTTGCCATGTGCAGCTCCTGCTGATTCGGAGTGCGCCGTGATCAGCGCACGTCGTAGTCCTTCATTTCGAAGGTGTGCAGGCGGCGCTTGATGACCATGCCGAACTCCGGCCAGACAAACTGGTTGCGGCCGGCCGCGTCCAGGTAATAGCTCTGGCAGATGTCGGGCCGGATCGGCATGCGGGCCAGGCGTTTTTCAATGCGCGCATTGAAGTCGTCCTGCACCACGCGGCGCACTTCGAAGCGCTGGAGGCCGGCCGACAACACCGACTTCACCGCCTTGGCGACATAGATGGCTTGCTGCTCCGCCGTCCACATCACCGAGCCCTGCACGCTGTGCGAGTTGGGCCCCAGCATCATGAACATGTTGGGGAAGCCGTGGATGGCGAGGCCCTGGTAGGCGCGGGGACGGCCCTGCCAGACCTCGCTCAGCGAACGGCCGCCGGTGCCCTTGATGACGCGATAGATCGCCGGCTCGGCCACGGCATAACCGGTGCCGAAGATGATGGTGTCGACTTCGAACTCCGTGCCGTCTTCCGCGACGACACCGGTCTCGGTGATGCGCTGCAGCCCCTGGAAGACCACCTTCACGTTGGGCTTGGCGAGCGCCGCATACCACTCATTGGAGAACATCGGCCGCTTGCAGCCCAGCGTGTGGTCCGGCGTCAGCTTCGCGCGCATCTCGGGATCGGAAATGGAGCGGCGGATGTTGAAGAGGCCGATCGGATGGGTGGCGGCGCGCAGCGCGCGCTCGCGCAGAAAGAGCGGCAGCGAGGGCTCGAGGCCGAGCAGTGCGGTTTCACGCACCAGCTTCTGTACCGCCGGCGCCCGTGCGAACAGGGTGCTGACGGCCTTCGGCATGGCGAAATCCGGCTTGGGCAGCACCCAGGACGGCGTACGCTGCAGGCTGATGAGCTGCTTCACCTTTGGCTGAATCGCTGGCAGGAACTGGATGGCCGAGGCGCCGCTGCCGATTACCGCCACGCGTTCGCCGGAGAGATCGTGGTCGTGGTTCCACTTGCCGGAGTGGAACAGCGTGCCGCGGAATTTCTCCTGCCCGGGAAAGGACGGCATCTTGGCTTCGCCGATGAACCCCGGCGCCGCGACAAACACCTTTGCCGAATACCGTTCGCCCGCGGCGGTGGTGATGTTCCAGCGCTGCGCCGCATCGTCCCAGCGCGCGTCGGTCACCTCGGTGTCGAGGCGGATGCGGTCGACGATGCCGAAGCGGTGCGCCACGTCTTCGAGGTACTGCCGGATCTCAGCCTGCGGCGCATAGGTCCGGCTCCAGTTCGGGTTCGGCGCAAAGCCCAGCGAATAGAGTTCGCTGGGCACGTCGCAACGCAGGCCCGGGTAGTCGTTCAGCGCCCAGGTGCCACCGATGCGGCTGGCGCGGTCCAGGATCAGCGTGTCGGTGATGCCCTGCTCCTTGAGCTTGATGCAGGCAGAGAGGCCCGAGGGTCCGGCACCAAGAATCAGGGCATCGACCTGCACTCCCTGTACCCGGGCCCGGGCCTTTGGCGTGGACTTGCGGGCAGCGGACGTGGCCATGGCTTCATCTCCTGTCTGTGGCGGCAGACGCCCGAACGGCGCCCCGATCCGATTTCGGAACAGACTGTCACTATCGGAATGACATGTCAACACCGGAAGTTTTCGTCATTTAAGGAGGCGTCGGCTACCATGCCCTGCATGAGTGAAGACCAGACCCTTTCCCGCGCCGAACGCAACCGCCAGCAGTTGCGGGCCGACATCATCCAGGCTGCTTTCGAGGAATTTTCCGCGCGCGGCTA
>JAQZBU010000084.1 GCA_029237735.1 Ramlibacter sp.
GGTGGCTGCGACGAGCGCGGCCACGATTTCGGCGGCTGCCGATGCCAGGCTTTCCTGGTCACGGGCGACGCGGCGGCTACCGACCCGGTGTGCCCGAAGAGCGAGCACCGGGACCGCATCGATGCGGTGCTGGCCGGCGCGCAGGCCGAACGGGAGCATGCGGGCCGCTGCGGCGTGCCCGCGCAACCGCTGCGCTTCGTTCCGGGAGCGACAACGCTGGCTGGGCTTGTTTATCGCGGCGACGAGAATTCGCGCGCGCTGTCCGCGGGGGCGGCGTCATGCTGAAGCTGCGCGAGCTCACGCAGTGCTACGGCCCGCGGGTGGCGCTCAAGGCGCTCAGCGTGGAGATCGCGCGCGGCAGCTTCGTCGCGCTGCTGGGGCCCAACGGTGCCGGCAAGTCGACGCTGTTCCAGGTGCTCACCGGCCTGTTCGCCGCCGACGCGGGCGATGTGGAAGTGGCCGGCCTGTCGATGCGCCGCGTGCGCGAACTCTCGGGTGGCACCCGGCGCAAGGTCGAACTGGTGCGCGCGCTGCTGCACCGGCCGCAACTCCTGCTGATGGACGAGGCAACCGCCGGGCTCGACCCGAAGTCTCGACGCGACCTGATCGACGGCCTGCACGATGAGGTGCGGCAGCGCGGCGTGACTGTCCTGTGGGCTACCCATGCCGTGTCGGAAGCCGAGGGCTGCGATCGCGTGCTGGTGCTGCACCGCGGCGAGCTGCTGGCCGACGGCACGCCGGCCGGCGTCACCGCGGCCCTCGGCGGCCCGACGCTGGAAGCCGCCTTCATCAACGCAACAAGATGAACACTCCCCCCCGAAGCGCCTTCGGCGCCTCCCCCTCAAGGGGGCGCCACCAGCGGCCCGGCAAAGCCGGTTCCGCGGTGGCCCGCGACTGGGCCGCGCGTCTGCTCCTCGCGGTCACACTCGGCGCCCACGCGCAGGGCAGCGGCCTGGCCTATGTCTCCAGCGAGAAGGACCATGCAATCACGATGGTGGACCTGAAGACGCTCTCGGTGATGGGCACGTTCCCCACCTGCAAGCGCCCGCGCCACATGCAACGGCTGGCTGAAGGCGCGCGGTTGATGGTCGCTTGCAGCGATTCCGGCCGCGCCGACGTCATCGACCTGGCGAGCCGCAAATCGGTGGGCAGCATAGCGCTCGGTGACGACCCCGAAGTGTTCGACCTGTCGCCCGACGGCCGCACCGCCTACGTGTCCGCCGAAGAGGACGGCGCCCTCAACGTGTTCGATCTCGCGCAGAAGAAGCAAATCAAGAGCGTGCCTCTGGGCAAGGAACCGGAAGGTGTGAAGGTCTCGGCCGACGGCAGGCGCGTGTACGTCACCTCGGAAGTCGCGAACATGGTTCACGTGGTGGACACTGCGACCCTGCAGGTCATCAAGAACATCCCGGTGGGCAAACGTCCGCGCCGCTTCGCGTTCACGGCGGACGGCAAGGAGCTGTGGGTCACCAACGAACTCAGCGGCAGCGTGAGCATCATCTCGACCAGCGAGCTGGCCGTGGTGGGCACGGTGCAGTTCGAAGTGAAGGGCATGCGTGCGGACGACATCACGCCGGTGGGCCTGGCGCTGGCGCCGGGCGGCAAGACCATGTACGTGGGTCTGGGCCGGGCCAATCACGTGGCCTTCGTCGATGTGGCTGGCCGCCAGGCGAGGCAGCTTGTGCTGGTTGGAAGGCGCGCCTGGGGCCTCGCGGTCAACCGCGACGGCTCGCGGCTGTTCGTGGTGAACGGTCTCTCCGACGACATGACGGTGGTCGACACGGCGACCGCCAAACCGATCAAGACCCTCCCCATGGGCCGCGTCCCGCATACGGTGGTCGTCGATGACTGACCGGACTTTCTCCCTCTCCCTCTGGGCTGCCCTCACCCTAACCCTCTCCCAGGGGGAGAGGGGACAAGTCCGGCGCGCGCTGATGGGGGTCACGTTGGCCTTCGCTTTCAATGCCGCAGCTGCCACACTGACGCTCGGCGTCATGCAGCGCGCCGACGACGAGCGGCTTGCCCCGCAGCGTGTGGCACTCGCGTATCCGGGCCATCCCGCCGGACCGGCGGCCGAGGCGGTCGACATGGCCGTGAAGGAAAGCCAGTTCGAGCTCGATGCCGCCAAGCTGCGCGTCGTGATCGAAGTTCGAGCCGCGCGCAATGCCGACGAGGCGAAGACACTGCTCCTGCACCTCGCGAAAGCCGGTGCCGCCGGCGTGGTGTTGGACCTGCCGGCAGCATGGGTCACCGCCGCGGCACAGTCCGTCACCGTGCCGCTGCTCAATGCCGGTGAGAGCGCCGAGACCTTGCGCCAGGAGGGCTGCAGGGCGCATCTGTTCCACACGCTGCCGGGTGAGCGCATGGTTGCCGACTCGCTCGCGCAGGCCATGCTGGCTCGCCGCTGGACGCGCGTGCTGCTGTTGCACGGCGGCGGTGCTGGCGATGCGGCGCGGCTCGAGCAGGTGCAAGCCGCCCTGAAGCGCTACCGCCTGACGCCGGTGGCGGTGAAGGCCTTCAAGCTCTCGGCCGACCCGCGCGAACGCGATCTCGCCAACCCGCTGCTGCTGACCGGCACGACCGCGCGCGGCGAGTACGACGCCGTATGGGTCGTCGACGGCGACGGCGAGTTCGCGCGCACGCTGCCGTACCGCATTGCGCTGCCGCGCCCGGTCGTGGGCGACGCGGGCCTGTCGGCGCAGGCCTGGGCACCGCGTTTCGACCGCTACGGCGCGCCACAGCTGGAGCGCCGCTTTTCGCGTGCCGCCCACAGGCCGATGACCGGCTTCGATTGGGCTGCCTACATCGCGGCCAAGGCGCTGCTGCAGGCGGCGCTGGAACAAGCCGCCGCGCCGAACGCCGCCCAGATGTTGAAGGCATTGAGCCGCCCCGACTTCACGCTCGACGGCTTCAAGGGCGTGCGCCTGGGCTTTCGGGCCTGGGACCGGCAACTGCGCCAGCCGATGCTGCTCACCGACGGGCTTGCAGTGATCGGCAGCGCGCCCGTCGAAGGCGTGATGCACCCGAAGAACGTGCTGGACACGCTGGGGGCCGACGCGGGCGAGTCCGCCTGCAAGGCGGGGTCGTGATGCCGGACGCACGCGGCCACTGCACACATGCGCTACAGGCCCTGCGGGCGATCGTGTGGCGCGAGCTGATCAAGTTCGCGCCACAAAAGGGGCGCCTCATCTCAGCGCTGGTGCGCCCGGTGCTGTGGCTGGCGGTGTTCGCGGCCGGCTTTCGCAACGTGTTCGGCGTCGCGATCGCCCCGCCTTACGACACCTACATCCCCTACGACGTGTACATCGCGCCGGGGCTCATCGGCATGGTGCTGCTGTTCAATGGCATGCAGTCGTCGCTGGCCATGGTGTATGACCGCGAGATGGGGCTCATGCGGCTGCTGCTCACCGCGCCGCTGCCGCGCTGGTGGCTGCTCTTGGCGAAACTGCTCGCCACCGCGCTCTTGAGCCTGGTGCAGGCGCTGGCTTTCGTTGCGGTCGCTGCGCTGCTCGGCACCACGCTGCCCATGGAGCCACGCTCGCTGCTGCATGCGCTTGCGGCCACGGTGGCTGCCGCGTTGATGCTCGCGTCGCTAGGGCTGCTGCTGTCGGTGCACGTGCGGCAGCTGGAGAACTTCGCCGGCACCATGAACTTCGTCATCTTCCCGATGTACTTCCTGTCGACGGCGCTGTACCCGCTATGGAAGCTGGAAGAGTCGGGTGCCTCCTGGGTGTGGCGCGCCGCGCAGTTCAACCCGTTCACCCACGCTGTGGAATGGATTCGTTTCGCGCTCTATGACAAAGACCCCGGCATGGCGCCGCTGGTCGTCCTGGGGACGCTGGCCTTGTGTTTCACGCTGGCCTGCCGGGGCTACGACCCGCAGCACGGCTTCGGCAACCTGGCGCAACGGGGGGCGGCATGATCTCTCGGCGCCATGTCCTGTCCTGTGCGGCGGCAACGGTGGCCGCGGCCGCGGCGCCGTGGGCTCGCGCCCGGCCCGGCGGCGATGCATCGTTTCCGCAGCGCCCGATCTCGCTGTGGGTGCCGTGGCCGGCCGGCGGTGGCACCGATCTCACCCTGCGCCTGCTGGCTGATCTGGCCGGCCGGCAACTGGGCCAGAAGGTGGTAGTCGAAAATCGCGGCGGGGCCGGCGGAACGCTGGCGATGCCGGTGTTGCAACAGGCGGCTCCCGATGGCTACACGCTGGCGCAAATGCCGCATCCGGTTTTTCGGGCGCCGCATGTGCAGAAGGTCTCCTGGGATCCGATTCGCGACACCACGCCCATCCTGCAGATCAGCGGCGTGACCTTCGGCATCCTGGTGTCGGCGGCCAGCGCCTTGCGCAGCGTCGAAGACCTGATGGATTACGCTCATGCGCACCCCGGCGAGCTGAGCATCGCGACCAACGGCATCGGCACCACGCCGCACGTGGTGCTGGACGAACTGTTCGCGCGGCGCGGCCTCACCTACATCCACGTGCCCTACAAGGGAACCGCCGAACAGATGGTGGCGGTGGCGTCGGGGCAGGTGATGGCGGGTGTAAACGCCAACGGTTTCGCGCCTTACGTTGACTCGGGCAAGCTGCGCTTGCTCGCCACCTTGGGCGCGGCGCGCAGCCGGCGCTGGCCCGATGTGCCGACGCTGGGCGAACTGGGCCACGGCATCGTCGCGATGTCGCCCTACGGCCTGGCCGGCCCGCGCGGGTTGCCGGCCGAGGTGGTGCGCACGCTGCACGACGCGTTCAAGAGTGCGTTGTTCGACCACTCGCACATTGCCGAACTGGCCAGGTTCGACCAGGAGGTTGCCTACCTGGGTAGCGCGGACTATGGCCGCAGCATGCGCGAATCCTTTGCCGCGGAGCGGCGTGCCGCCGCGCGGCTGGGGCTCGCGCCTGGGCCGGGGTGAGCGACTAGTAAGTGTGCCGCCCCACGAATAGCCTGCATCGGGGCGGGATCAGGGCGACGGTGCGCTCTACTCCGCGACTGTCCCCCGCCGCCGGGAGGGCGGCTCCTCCTTGATGTCGCTGCGTAGAACGCCCCGCCGCCCTGATCCGTCCAGCGTTGTGGGTGTTCGATGCATCGAAGAACCTATACCGCGGCCGTGGATGCTCTTCAGAAGGGCTGTTGCTCCCTCTCCCTCTGGGAGAGGGTTGGGGTGAGGGCAGGTGTGGATGCCACCCATTCGCGGCCAACAGGGCCGCACGACCGCGTCAGCCTGGTTTTTTCGCCCATGCGTTGCACCAGCCCGCTGCTGCGATCTGCTTTCGTCCGAACATCGCGCAGCCGCCCCATTCATCGCCGGCACTGCCTTGGAAGAATGAACAGTTGGCGCAATCCTGCGTGGCGCTGTGCTTGGGAAACAGTTGCTTGTCCACCTTTTTGGTGTCGTGCCTGTAGCCAAGTGCTCGCGCCGTCTCGTCCGCTTCGTCGACGCGCGGCGGCGCCGCGTGAGTGATGACGGGCGCCGCCAGCATGGCGCAGCCGCTGGCGATGGATCGAGTGATGAAAACGCGTCGGGTCGTCATGTCATTTCACCTTCGGGAGCTTGAAGACCCACACCATGCCGCCTTGTTCCAGGAAGTTCACTTTCTTGGCCACTTCGCCGCCCCACAGCGGCACGGCGCCGCCCCAGCCGGACACGACGCTCACGTACTGCTCGCCGCCTTGCTGCCAGGTGACGGGCGGCGCCACCACGCCGGAGCCGGTCTGGAACTCCCACACCACCTTGCCGGTTTTCGCATCGGCCGCCTTCAGGTAGCCCTCGGGCGTGCCCCAGAACACCAGGTTGCCGCCGGTGGTCAGCACGCCGCCCCACAGCGGCGCGCCGTTCTTCACTTCCCAGACGGGGCTGTAAGCCATCGGCATCTGGTTCTTGCCGCCCAGGAAGCTGGGCGCCGAGAAGATCGAATTGCCCTTCTTGCCGTCGGCGCTGGCGGTCGGGTCGCCGGGGCGGTTTTCGGGGATGAAGTTCGGCAAGCCGGTCTTCAGGTCGATGCTTTTGGCCCAGGTGATCTTCTTGACGAAGGGAAAGGCATTGAGCAGCTTGCCCGTGCTGGCGTCGTTCACATAGAAGAAGCCATTGCGATCGGCCTTGCCGCCGACGCGCTTGCCGTCCATGTCGAAAGTCACGAACTCGTTGACGCCGTCGAAGTCCCAGCCGTCGTTGGGCGTATTCTGGTAGTGCCACTTGATCTGGCCGGTCTTCACATCGATGGCGACGGTGGAGCAGGAGAACAGGTTGTCGCCCTTGCGCAGGTGGCTGTTCCATGGTGCCGGGTTGCCGGTGCCGAAGTAGGCCAGGCCGGTCTTGGCGTCGTAGGTTCCGCCCAGCCAGGTGGCCGCGCCGCCGGTCTTCCACAGGTCGCCCGGCCAGCTCTGGTTTGTGGTGCCCGAGATGCCGGCTTCCTTGCGCGTTCCGTCGGGGTCGTAGGTGTAGCCCATGTGGCCTTCGACCGTGGGCCGCGACCAGACTAGCTGCCCGGTCTTGGCGTTGCGCGCCTCGACGCGCCCGACCACGCCGAACTCGCCGCCGGAAACGCCGGTGAGGAGGAGCCCGTTGGCGATGATCGGCGCGGCGGTGGCCGAGTAGCCGGCCTTGTAGTCCTCGATCTTTTCCTTCCAGACCACGTCGCCGGTGTCCTGGTTCAACGCCACGAGCTGTGCATCGAGCGTGGCGAAGATCACGAGGTTGTCATACAGCGCCGCGCCGCGATTGACCACGTCGCAGCAGGGCATGATGCCTTCGGGCAGGCGGTGCTCGTACTTCCACAGCTTCTTGCCGGTCGTCGCATCGAGCGCGAACAGGCGCGAGTAAGACGCGGTGACGAACATCTTGCCGTTGTGGATGACCGGTTGCGCTTCCTGGCCGCGCTGCTTCTCACCGCCGAACGAGAACGCCCACACCGGTGCGAGCTTGCCAACAGTGGCGGTGTTGACCTGCTTGAGCGGCGAGTAGCGGTGGCCCTGCGTGTTCAGGCCCCAGGTCAGGACGTTGCCGGTGGAGGTGGCTTCGTTTTCGATCATCTTGTCGGTGACCACGGCGTGGGCCGTGGCGCAAGCCAGGCCGGCGGAGATGAGAACGGTCAAGAGCTTCAATTGCATGGTGTCTCCTAGAGGGGATGGTTCGCGGGTTGAGCAGAGGCCACGTCGGCCGTGCGCTGCGCCGTGATGGAGGGCAATGTCCATGCCATGCGTCGGGTTGCCTCGGCGGCCACTTCGATGAGGTGAATCCGCGCGTCCAGGTTCGGGTTTTCCCGCTGGAGTGCTACAGGGTTGAACAGGTGTTGCGGCAGGATCGTGACAGCACGTCACAGCTGGTCTTGGTTGTTGGCGGGGCGGCTCCTCGATCCCCTCGCCAAACCTTGACGACGCTCAAGGAAATTTCGCCAAAGGCGGCCAACGCTTCAGCGCTGAAGGCACGGTGCCTTCGAAGAAAGAGAACCATGAGACTCCACCTGTTGGCCGCTGTAGCGCTGGCGGCGCTCGCGCCCGCGGCCTGGCCTGCCGAGGCAAGCTATGACTTCGTTGCCTGCACCCATAGCAAACGCACCATGCTCGAAGCAAGCCCCGAATTCGTCGCCTTTGGCGTCGAGTCATGGGGCATCGTGGCCAGCAGCACGAGCAAGGAGTGGGAGCGTGCGACGACCCATTGCGTCGGCTACGTGCGCGTGGCCGCGGGCAAGCCGACCGCCAAGGGAGTGTGCAAGTGGTTCGACGCCGCCGGCAATGCGGCGTCCGGCGAGTTCGACATGCCGGCGTCGGGCGAGAACAAGTTCACTTGGCTGGTGGGCACGGGCAAATTCAAGGGGATCGCGGGGACCGGGACGTTCCAGGCCCTGAGCCACGGGGAAGCACAACCCGGAACGGCGCAGGACTGCCGGCGCGACTGGGGCAAATACAGCACGCCGTGAGGCGTAGAACGCCGCGCCGCCCTGATACATCCAACGGTGTGGTTGTTTTGAAAAAGTCGAGCGAAAGAATGTCGCCTAAGGGCCGGGGATGGCGGGTGGCTGACGCAGTGAGGTCAAGGAGGAGCCGCCCTCCCGGCGGCGGGGGACACGAACGGAGTCGGCCGCCCGACGTCCCCGGCCCGCCGCCAACAAACTGCGCTAGTTGCAGGCCTGTCGGTTGACGATGCTCTTGAGGGCTTCCGTGTCCAGGATGCGAACATGACGCTGGCGCACTTCGACGATGCCGTCCTCGGAGAACTTCGAGAAGGTGCGGCTGACGGTTTCCAGCTTCAGGCCGAGGTAGCTGCCGATTTCCTCGCGCGTCATGCGCAGCACGAGTTCGGAGCGGGAGAATCCGCGGGCGTGCAGGCGCTGTACCAGGTTCAGCAGGAATGCGGCCAGGCGCTCCTCGGCGCGCATGCTGCCCAAGAGCAGCATCACACCGTGCTCTCGCACGATTTCGCGGCTCATGATCCGGTGCACGTGGTGTTGAAGCGCGTTCACTTCGCGCGAGAGTTCGCCGATGCGGTCGAAGGGCATGACGCAGACTTCGGCGTCCTCCAGCGCGATGGCGTCGCAAGTGTGGCGGTCATTGACGATGCCGTCCAGGCCGATAATCTCGCCGGCCATCTGGAAGCCGGTTACCTGGTCGCGGCCGTCTTCGGCGGTGACGCAGGTCTTGAAGAAGCCTGTGCGGATCGCGAAGAGGGACTGGAAGGATTCACCATTGCGAAAGAGGATCGCGCCGCGCTTGATCTTGCGCCGCGTCGCCACCACTTCGTCGATGCGTTCGAGCTCCTCGGGAGACAGGCCGATGGGCATGCACAGCTCGCGCAGGTTGCAATTCGAGCAGGCAACCTTCATGCTGTGAGGATCGAACGGCTCCGTTGTGCCGGACGGTATCAGCTTCAGGTTAGGGGCGGGCACAGGGGTTTCCTTCATCGCGATGGGCTCTTCTGATCTGAATCAAATTGTCCGGGCGCTCGCGGGCACCGACTTGATGAATGTCAAGCATGGGTCCCGTGGCGGGCTGCACAGTATCGGCAATAGCTGAAAATATCCATGACCACTCTCTCACCCGAACTCCTCCGCCGCTTCGACATCCCGGGGCCGCGCTATACGTCCTATCCCACGGCAGACCGCTTCGTAGAAGCCTTCACGGCCGCCGACTACGGTCAGGCCCTGGCGCAGCGCCGCACCGGCCCCGCGGCATTGGCGCTACCACTTTCGCTGTATGTGCACATTCCTTTTTGCGAATCGCTGTGCTACTACTGCGCCTGCAACAAGATCATCACCAAGCACCACAGCCGCTCGGCCTCGTACCTGCGCTACCTGAGCCGTGAGGTCGACCTGCACACCGAGCATCTGGGCCTGGGCCAGGCAGTGACACAGCTTCACCTGGGCGGTGGCACGCCCACCTTCCTGTCCGATGACGAGCTCAAGGAGCTCATGGCGATGCTGCGGCGCAGTTTCGCGATGGCCCCCGGCGGCGAGTATTCGATCGAGGTGGACCCGCGCACCGTGGACGCCACACGCCTGAACACGCTGGCCGAACTGGGCTTTAACCGCCTCAGCTTCGGCGTGCAGGATTTCGACCCCGAGGTGCAGAAGGCCGTGCACCGCATCCAGCCCGCCGAACAGGTGTTCGCGCTGGTGGAGCAGGCACGCGCCATCGGCTTCGATTCGATCAACGTCGACCTGATCTACGGCCTGCCCAAGCAGACGCCTGAATCCTTCGCGCGCACTTTGGCGCAGGTGAGCCAGCTGCGCCCCGATCGCATCGCGCTCTATGCCTACGCGCACCTGCCCGAGCGCTTCAAGCCGCAGCGGCGCATCCTGTCCAATGAGATCCCGGGCGCGCAGTCCAAGGTGGCGATGCTGGCGCAGTCGCTCGAGGCCTTCAGCGATGCGGGCTACGTCTATGTCGGCATGGACCACTTCGCACTGCCGAACGACGCGCTGGCCGTTGCCAAACGCCAGGGCCGACTGCACCGGAACTTCCAGGGTTACAGCACGCAACCCGATTGCGACCTGATCGGCCTGGGCGTCTCGGCCATCGGCAAGGTGGGCGCCACCTACAGCCAGAACGCCAAGACGATGGAGGAATACTGCGACGCGCTGGACCACGGCCAGCTGCCGGTGAACCGCGGCCTCGCATTGAGCCGTGACGACCTCGCTCGCCGCGCCGTGATCATGGCACTGATGTGCCAGGGGCAGGTGTTGTTCGAGTCGATCGAGCTGGCCTGGCTGCTCGACTTCCGCGAGTACTTCGCCTCCGAGCTCGACGCCATGCGCGACCTCGCCGACAAGGGCCTGGTGACGCTGGACGACGCGGGCATCCAGGTCACTCCCATGGGCTGGTACTTCGTGCGGGCCGTCGCGATGGTGTTCGACCGCTACCTGCAGGCCGATCGCAACCGCGCGAAGTTCTCCAGAATCGGCCCGGTCGCTCTGGGCTTTCCAGGCCGGACGCCTTGTGGGTTATTCGCTCGCCGGCGCAGGCGCGGCTTTTGCCGTACAGGCATTCGCCTGGCTCACCACGAGCACGGCTGCGCTTCGGCCGGTGTGGACGCTGTTCCACCTTGCGGTGCTCGCATGGGGCCTCATGCTGGTCACGCGCGCGCGCCAGCCGCTGTGGGTCAGCAACACGGGCCGCAGCATCTGGACGCGCGTTCGCCCGATGGCGCAGGCGCGCGGCGGGATCTTCGCCACCGGCGCCCTGTGGGCGTTCATGCCCTGCGGGTTGCTGTATTCCGCGCTGCTGGTCGCATCGCTCAGTGGCGGGCCGCTGGAAGGTGCTGCCTCGATGGCGCTGTTCGCGCTGGGTAGCGGCCTGTCACTTTCACTCGCACCCGCGGTGTACGCGCGCCTGCAGCAGGCCGGCAACCGGCTGCGCCAGGATTGGGGCACGCGCGCAGCCGGTGCACTGCTGGTGCTGGCGGCGGCATGGGCGCTGTGGATGGACATGGCGCATCGCGTCGCCGTGTGGTGCGGCCTTGCGTAGACGCTCCGGTGTGGCAAGCCTGGTCACCTCGCTCTAAGTGATTTGCTCAAGTTACGGATAGACGCACTTGACACTTGTCAAGTGGTCTTAGATACACCGTTCACACAATGTGGTCCGGGGATGTTTATCTCCCTCGTGGACCTTCCGCCGCCGGTCTGTCCCACCAGATAACTTCGAGGGGCCTCATGCACAAACACCGCGCAGGCGCACATGCCGATCGCACTGCTGATCGCACCCGCTGGCTGCGCGTGCGCGTGGTGGCGATGTATGCGCTCTTCGCGTCACTGTGGATACTGGCCTCCGATTCCCTCCTGGCCGCGCTCGTGAGCGATCGGGAGCTGGCCATCACGCTCGGCACGTACAAGGGTTGGTTGTTCGTCGGGGTCACCGCGCTGCTGCTCTTCGGCCTGTTGCGCGGAGTGGCCGGGCCGCCGCCCGCCATTGCCCGTGCGGGGCCGGGCACCGGCATCCAGCCCTGGCTGGTTCCGTTCGGCATAGGCGCGTTCGTCGTGACGATGATGACGGGCGCCGCGCTCATCGTCTCTCGCGACGAGCACCACGATGCCGAGGCCGACCGGCTCGAGGCCGTGGCGGAGCTGCGCGCCGACCAGGTCGGCCAGTGGCTGCGTGAGCGCAAAGGCCAGGTCCAGTTCGGTGCCGATAGCACCATCGGCCAGCTCGCGGGCGGTTGGCTGGACGAAGGTGGCGCCGAGACCTATCGCACCCTCGTGTCGCGCCTGGCGGCATTCCACAAGGCAAGCGCTGGCCATGGCGTGTTGGTGGTGGACCGCCAGGGCCAGATCATCGCCTCGGTGGGCAAGCACGTGGACTTCTCCGCCGAACTGGCGGAGGTGGCTGCCGGCGCGTTCGCCAGCAACACCTTGCGGTTCACCAAGCCCTATCTCAGCGGGGAGGGCGATGGCCACCGCTACGTCGACATCGCCGCGCCTCTCACGTCGAGTGGCAAGCCGCCCCGCGCGGCGCTCGTGCTGCGGCTGAACACCGACGATTTCCTGCTGCCCACGCTCGGGCGGTGGCCACTGCCCGCGCACAGCGCCGCCTCGATGCTGCTGGATGCGAACGGGATGCCGCTTCTGAACGCGGGCTCATCCCGCGTCCCGGTGAACGATCACTTGCTGGATGGCGGCGACGCCGCGGTGACACACGACGCCGATGGCCGCTCCGTGCTGGCCGTGGCGCGTCCGGTCGCGGGCACCGCGTGGTTCGTAGCCGCCCGGATCGACGAGGACGAGGCGAACGCGGCCGCCAACCGCGACGCCGGGTGGATCGCCGGCTTCGGGGCGATCGTCATCTTCGCGTGGGCAATCGGGCTGTACCTGATGCGCGAGCGCGAGGCGTTGCAGCTCAAGCAGGCGGAAGCCGAGCAGCAGGCGCAGAAGCTTCAGGCACTGCAGCTCCTGCAATCGATCGCCGGCAGCTCGACCGACGCTATCTACGCGAAGGACCAGGATGGGCGCTTCCTGCTGTTCAACGGCGCGGCCAGCCGTGCGGCCGGCAAGCCGGCCGATGCGGTGATGGGCAAACGCGTCCACGACATCTACCCCGCCGCCCAGGCCGAGCAGATGAGGGCGTCGGACCTCAAGGTCATGGAGTCCGGACGGTCCTGTACCTACGAGAACGAACTGGACACCGTGGAGGGGACGCGAACTTACTTCACCACGAAGGAACCTTTGCGCGGGGCCGACGGGGAGATCATCGGCATTTTCGGCATCTCCCGGGACATCACGGCGCGCCTGGAGGCGGAGCGGGCCCTGCGCGAGGCGGCGCAGCTGACGCAGGCGGTGGGCGACTCCGTGCTGGACCATTTGGCCGTACTCGATGCGGACGGCTTCGTCATCAAGACCAACGATGCGTGGCGGGCGCACGCGCATGACTCGCTTGCGCCGGAGTGCGATTCCCTGCCGCGATGCGACGTGGGCGTCAACTACCTGGAGGAGTCGACCCGCGGCCGCACACCGGACAATGTGCAGGCCCGCCGGGGAATTGATGAGGTCCTGGGCGGCCGCAGGCCCTTCTTCACGCACGAGTACAGCTGTGGCCGTCCGGGACCGGACCAGCGCTGGTTCGTGATGAAGGTGACGCCGCTGCGGACCGAGCATGGCGGCGTGGTGGTCGTGCACTCGGACATCACTGAGCTCAAGCGCGCGACGGCCGAGCTGCGGCGCTACCGTTCGCAACTTGAAGACCTCGTGGTGAAACGCACGGCGCAGCTGGAGGACACCAACAGGGCGCTGGTCGAGAGCGAGCGCTTCGTGCGCACCATGACCGACAACATGCCGGCTGCGCTGGCCTATTGGGACAGCGACCTGCGATGCCGATTCGCGAACCGGCTGTACCGCGCGCGCTACCAGTTGCGGCGCGAGTCGATCCTAGAGATGGGCCTGCGCGAGATGGTGGGACACGCCGAGTTTCACGCCATGGAGCCGCGGGTGCGCAGCGCGCTGCGCGGCCAGGGCTGCACCTATGCGATCACCCACCGCAATGACGACGGCAGCGACGCCCATTACCTCGTCAATTTCATTCCGGACAAGGTCGATGGCGAAGTGCGCGGCTTCTTCGTCCTCGCCTCCGACATCACCGAGCTGAAGCAGGCCCAGCGCCAGATCGAGCAGACGATGCGGGAGCTGGTCGTCGCGCGTGACCGGGCCGAGGCGGCCAACCGCGCCAAGAGCGCGTTCCTGGCGAACATGAGCCACGAGATCCGCACGCCGATGAACGCCATCATCGGTTTCGCCGAACTGCTCAAGGCCGACTGCGCGGACGCTGCCGCGCTGCAGCGGCTGGAGAACGTGTCCGAGGCCGCGAACCACCTGCTGGCCCTGATCAACGACATCCTGGACCTGTCCAAGATCGAAGCGGGCAAGTTCGCGTTGGAGTGCACGGGCTTTCGCCTGCGTGACGCCATCGGCCGCGCCGTGATCCTGATCGCCGGGGACGCACAGGCCAAGGGCATCGAGCTGGCGCTCGACACAGACCGTGTGCCCGATGCCTTGTTCGGCGACCCGACGCGGCTGTCGCAGGCGCTGCTGAACCTGCTGGGCAACGCCGTGAAATTCACCGAACGCGGCCGGGTGGAATTGCGAGCCGATGTACTGGACGAAGCGGACGGTGAACTGCGGGTGCGCTTCGAGGTGAGCGACACCGGCATTGGCATTGCACCGGACAAGCTGGGCAACCTGTTCGCCGCGTTCGAGCAGGCCGACAGTTCAACCACGCGCCGATTTGGCGGCACCGGTCTGGGCCTGGCGCTGACGCGCCACATTGCCGGCCTGATGGGCGGTGAAGTGGGTGTTCGCAGCGAGCCGGGCGTGGGCAGCACTTTCTGGTTCACGGCCCTGTTGGGACGCGCCGCGCCCGGCAGCACAGAGCCGGCCGCCGCGCTTTCAATCGGCACCGACGCGGGCAGCAATGTGAATGTGGGGGCGGCGTCACGGGCGCATGTACTGGTCGTGGAAGACAATCGCTTCAACCAGGAGGTGACACTGGCGGCGCTCAAGCGTGCGGGTCTGGACGTCGACCTCGCGCCCCACGGCGAGCGGGCCGTGGCGATGGCCGGCGAACGCCGCTACGACCTCGTCCTGATGGATCTGCAGATGCCGGTGATGGACGGCTTCGATGCCACGGCAGCGCTGCGAAAACTGGCGGGGTACGAGGCGACACCCATCCTCGCGCTGACAGCGAACGCGTTCGGGGAGACACGCGCGGCCTGCCTTGCAGCAGGCATGAACGACCACATCGCCAAGCCGATCAGCCCACAACGGCTCGGCGATGCGCTGGCCCGCTGGTTGCCCCGAGTGGCCGTGGTGCAGCCGCTGGAACCGGCAACCGCGACAGCCCTGGCCAACCGGCTGGCGGGCATCGAAGGGTTTGACCCTGCCGTCGGGCAGGCGCTGGCCGGGGACGAGGCGGTGTTCCTCGAGTTGCTCGGGCGCTTCGTCACGGCACACCAGGATGGTGTGCCCGGCCTCGACAGCAGCCTGGCCACCGGGCAGTTTGAGCTCGCGCGGCGGATGGTGCACTCGCTCAAAGGCTCGGCCGCCGCGATCGGAGCCGAAACACTGCGCCGACAGGCGGCCGTTTGCGAGTCCGCGATCGAGCGGCGCGACGAGCTGAAACAGATGCGCCTGCTGGCATTCGACCTGGAATACGAGCTGGTCCACTTCGTCGCGGCCCTGAACGATCGGCTGCCCACACCGGCGCGGGCCGAAGATAGTGCCGCGGCGGTGATGACCGCGCCGAACCTCGCCGCTGCTGTCGAAACGCTGGGCAATCTGCTGGCCTGCGGCGATTTCCGCGCGCAGCGGCTTCACCGCGATATCGCGCCGCAGCTGAAGGCCGCGTTCGGCGCGCCCGCGGAGGCACTGGCGCAGGCGGTGCGGGATCACGATTACGAGCGGGCCTTCGCGCTGCTCGATACGCTACAAGACAGGCGGCGCGATTCGAGCGTTGCAAGGGAGGTGCCATGAACGCAAGAAGCAGTGGGCCGCCGGACAAGCCGGTGGTCCTGGTGGTGGACGATTCGCCCGCCTATCTCAGCATGCTGGGTGCGATGCTGGAGGATGCCTACACCGTGCGGGTGGCCGCTTCCGGCCAGCGAGCGCTGCAGCTTGCGGCGTTGGAGCCGCACCCCGACCTGATCCTGCTGGATGTGCTGATGCCGGACATGGACGGCCATGCGGTGCTCACGGCCCTGCGCCAGGACATTCGCACTTGCGACATCCCGGCGATCTTCTTCACCAGCCTGCAGGAGCCCGGTGACGAACTGGCGGGGCTGTCGGAGGGAGCGGCGGACTACATCGTCAAACCTGCGGCGCCCGCGGTGGTCAAGGCGCGCGTGCGTGCGCAGATCGAGCTCAAGCGGATGCGCGACAGCTTGCGCGAGCACAACATCGCCCTGGAGCTCGAAATCGAGTGCCGCAGCCGGCTGGAGCAGGCCCTGCAGAACACCATTGCCGACCTGGAAGCCTTCAGCTACAGCGTGTCGCACGACCTGCGGGCGCCGCTCAGTGCCGTGAACGCATTCGCCATTTCGCTGCTGGAAACGGAAGCGGATGCGCTGTCGCCGCGCGGCCGGCACCGCCTTGAGCGCATCGTGGCCGGCTCGACGCGGATGAACCAGATGATCGACGACATCCTGGCGTGCTCGCGCGCGGAACGCACGGAAATGCGCTGGCAGACGGTCGACCTGGGCGCGATGGCGGCGGACACGGTTGCCGAGATGCGCCATGCCTGGCCCGCGACCGAAGTCGACATCGGGCCGCTGCCGGCGGTGCACGCGGACGGCTGCATGGCGCGGCAGATCCTGGCCAACCTCATCGGTAATGCGTTCAAGTTCTCGGGCTCGCGTGAGGGCGCGCGGGTGGAAATCTCCGCGACCCAGGCGGGCGGCATCGCGGAGATTACCGTGCGCGACAACGGAGCAGGGTTCGACATGGCGTACTCCAGCAAGCTGTTCGGCCTGTTCCAGCGGCTGCACAGCGATGCGGAGTTTCCGGGCTCGGGCGTGGGGCTGGCGATCGTCAAGCGGCTGGTGTCGCGGCACGGCGGCACGATCCGCGCGGAGTCCGTGCCCGGCGGATGGACCACCTTCCGCTTCTCGTTCGGCGCACGCTCGGCCGTGACGGCGACGGAGCCGGCGAGTGGCGAACGTTCGCTCTCACTCCAGGTCAACTGACTCCAGGTAATAGGGCGCCCGGCATTCCCAGTGCAGTTGGCGTTCGATGCGCTGACGCATCGCGTCGGCGGCCGCAGGCTCGCCATGCGTGATGAAGGTCTGACGAGGTGCCTGCCTGAAACCGCGCAGCCAGCTGATGATTTCTTCCGCATCGGCGTGCGCCGAGAGCGTGTCCAGCATCTTGACTTCCGCGCGAACGGGAATGTCCTCGCCATGGATGCGTACGGTCGGTGCGCCCGCAGCGATCGTTGCGCCCCGCGTGCCACCGGCCTGGAAGCCTGCGAAGAGGATGGTATTGCGCTTGTCCGGCGCGAAGGCCTTGAGGTGGTGCACGACGCGACCGCCGGTTGCCATGCCGCTGGCCGCGACGATCACCATGGGCCCATGCCGCCGGTTGAGTTCGCGTGATTCGTCCGGTGTCTCCACGATCGTGGCCGCGCGCGCCATTGCCTCGCAGTCCTCGCGGGAGAGCCGCAGCTCGTCGATGTGGTCGTAATACACCTGGGTGGCCGCCGCGGCCATGGGGCTGTTCAGGTAAACGGGCATGTCGGCGGCGATCGCGCCACTGTCCTTGAGCAGGCGCAGGCAGTGCAGCATCGTCTGCGCCCGCCCGACAGCGAAGGCCGGGATAACCACCACGCCGCCGCGTTTGGCAGTGCGATTGACCACGTCGGCGATCTGCGTCAGGACGTCGCTGCGTTCGTGCAGACGGTCGCCGTAGGTGGACTCGACCACCAGGTAATCCGCGCCGTCCACCTGCACGGGCGGCGTGAGCATCATGTCCTCGGGGCGCCCGATGTCGCCCGAAAAGAGAATCGAGCGGCTGCCAGTGTCGATGCGCACGAAGGACGAGCCTGGCATGTGGCCCGAATGCGAGAAGGTCGCTGCCAAGCCGGCCGCCGGCCGAAACGCGTCGCGGTTGCGCACCGGCCTGAAGAGCTTGAGACAGCGCACCGCGTCATCGCGGGTGTAGAGCGGCAGGGCGGGCTTGTGCTTGCTGAGCTGGTGACGGTTGAGGAATTCGGCTTCTTCTTCCAGCAGGTAGCCCGAATCCGGCAGCAGGATCTTGCACAGGTCGTACGTGCCCGATGTGCAGTACACCTTGCCGCGAAAACCGCTGCGGGCGAGCAGCGGCAGGTAGCCGCTATGGTCGAGGTGGGCGTGGGTGAGGATCACCGCGTCGATCGACGCGGCAGGCACGGGCAGTGGCGACCAGTTGCGCAGCCGCAAATCCTTGTAACCCTGGAACAGTCCGCAATCCACCAGGACCGACGAGCCGCCCTCGCGCAGGAGGTACTTCGAGCCGGTCACCGTGCCGGTCGCGCCGAGAAAGGTCAGTTGCATATGATGAGTCTAGGAGGGCGCTCCGCTTCCGGCTTGACTTCGGTCATGGATGCTCCATGCAAGACGTTCACCCCGTCTTACAGTAATTCCTGAGCCGCTCTGACGCACATCGCGATCGCGCTGGGCAGACTTGTCAGCACAATGATGCAAAGGGAACGGGATGAAGCAGGGCGGCAAGCGTGGCGCGTTCGGTGGACAGCTGGTGATGCTGGGTTTCGGCAGCATCGGCCAGGGCATCCTGCCGCTGCTGAAGCCCGAGCTCGGCATACCGTCGCAGCGCATCACCATCGTAAAGACGACCGAGGACGAAACCGGTATCGCCGCCGAGTTCGGCGCAACGGTAATCGCGACGCCGCTGAATGAAGGCAACCATGAAAGCGTGCTGGAGCCGCTGCTGTCCAAGGGCGACTTCCTGCTGAACCTCTCCGTGGACGTCTCCAGCCTGGCGATCATCAAGTTGTGCCGACGCGTCGGCGCCCTCTACCTGGACACATGCAACGAACCCTGGCCGGGCCGCTACGACAACCCGCACCTGCCTCCATCGCGCCGTTCGAATTACGCGCTGCGCGAGGACGTGCTCTCGTGGCGGCTCGACAAGCGCACGGGACCGACTGCCGTACTGACCCAGGGCGCGAACCCCGGGCTGGTATCGGCATTCGTCAAGCAGGCGCTGCTCAACATGGCGGCCGACACGCGCACCGAGGTCAAGGAGCCGCCCGTCGCCTACGAGGATTGGGCGGCGCTCGCGCGCAAGCTCGAGGTTAAGGTGATCCACATCGCCGAGCGCGACACGCAGATTTCCGAGCGGCGCAAGCAAAGGGGCGAGTTCGTCAACACATGGTCGGTGGACGGGTTCGTGGACGAGGGCCTGCAGCCCTCCGAGCTGGGATGGGGCAGCCACGAGCGTCACTGGCCGCATGACGCAAAGCGGCACGGCTTCGGCAGCGACGCGGCGATCTACCTGCAGCGCCCCGGCATCGGCACCAGGGTGCGCAGCTGGACGCCACTGGAAGGGCCATACCACGGCTTCCTGGTCACACATGCCGAGTCGATCTCCATTGCGGACCACCTGACGTTGCGCGAGAACGGCGAAGTCGTCTATCGCCCGACAGTGCATTACGCCTACCACCCCTGCGACGACGCGGTGCTGTCCCTGCACGAATGCGCGGGCAAGAACTGGCAGGTGCAGCCCGAGCGCCGCATCATTCGCGAGGAGATCGAGAGCGGCATGGACGAGCTGGGCGTGCTGTTGATGGGCAACCCCAAGGGCGTGTACTGGTACGGCTCGCGCCTCACCATCGCCGGGGCACGCGCACTCGCGCCCTACAACTCCGCCACCAGCCTGCAGGTGGTCGCCGGTATCCTGGGGGGCATGCTATGGGCGCTGGAAAATCCCGACGCCGGGGTGGTGGAGCCTGATGACCTGCCGCATGAACGGGTGCTGGAAGCTGCAATCCCCTATCTGGGAGAAGTGGCCGGCGTCTGGGGAGACTGGTCGCCACTGAAGGATCGCTGCCCGCTGTTTCGCGAGGAAAAGGACGAGGACGATCCGTGGCAGTTCCTGAACTTCCGGGTGGGCTGAACGCCAACTGCCGCACGGGCCGCCGATGCTGCTGAAGAAAGAACTCGGAGTCGTCGAGAACTCCTATTACGAGGCGAGCGTCGTGCGCCCCGCGCCCACTGCGGCCCTTTGCGAGCATGTCTCGGCGGACGTGTGCGTGGTGGGCGCGGGCTATGCGGGCGTCTCCGCCGCGCTGGAACTGGCCGAACGCGGCTATTCCGTCGTCCTGCTGGAGGCGCAGCGCATCGGATGGGGCGCTTCGGGCCGCAACGGAGGCCAGGTGATCGTCGGTTTCGGGGACGACGGCGAATGCACGATCGAAAGGCAGTTCTCGCGCGAAGACGCCCGCCGCGCCTGGGACGTGTCCATCGACGGGATGCGGCTGCTGCGCGAGCGGATCGATCGCCTGGCCATCGATTGCGAATGGCGCCCCGGGTACCTCAGCCTCGCCGTGAAGCCCCGCAAGTCGCAGGCATTGCGACGCTGGATGGACCACGCGGCCACCGCCTACCAGCACCCGCTGCGATGGATCGGCCCCGGCGAGATCGGCAAGTGGCTGGCGAGCGATCGATTCCATTCCGCGGTGTTCGACCCGATCTCCGGCCACCTGCATCCGCTCAAGTACTGCCTGGGCCTGGGCGAGGCGGCGCGCGCGGCGGGCGTGCGCATCCACGAGAACTCAGCCGCTTTCGTCGTCGAACGCGGGGACAAGCCCGTGGTGCGGACGGCGCAGGGCGAATGCCGCTGCAGCTTCGTCGTGCTGGCGGGCAACGTGTACCTGGGCGAATACGGCGACGACATCGCACCCGAAGTGGCCGGCCGCATCATGCCCGTGGGCACCTACATGATTGCGACCGAACCCATGGGGCCGGAGCGCGCGGACGCCCTGATGCGCGGCCGACCGGCGGCCTCCGACACCAACTTCGTGCTCGATTACTTCCGCCTCTCCGAGGACAACCGGCTGCTGTTCGGCGGCGCCGACAGCTACACCGGCTCCGCGCCGCGCGACTTGATTGCGCGCATGCGCGGCAACATGCTCCGGGTGTTCCCGCAACTGGCCGACCTGGCCATCTGCCACGCCTGGGGCGGCTTCGTGGACATCACCATGAACAAGGCGCCGGATTTCGGCCGCCTGGGCAAGAACATCTACTACCTGCAGGGGTTCTCGGGCCATGGCCTCGCGCTGGCGGGCATGGCCGGCAAGCTGGCGGCAGACGCTATCGCGGGCCAGGCCGAGCGCTTCGACCTGTTCGGGCGCATCAGGCACCACAGCTTTCCCGGAGGCGCGCTGATGCGCACTCCGGCGCTGGTGCTGGGTATGCTGTACTACAAGCTGCGCGACGCGCTGTAGGGCAGGGCGGTCGTCTACTGCTGTTGTTGCTGCATGCCCTGCAGCATGGCGGCCATCTTCTCGTGGATCAGGTTCACGGCCTTGAGCGGGCGCAGCATCACCTTGAATTCGACGATGCGTCCCTCGTCGTTCCACTTGATCATGTCGACACCGTTGATGGAGATGCCGTCGATCTCCAGCATGAACTCCAGCACCGCGTCGCGCTCGCCCTTGAGCTCGCGCACGTAGCGGAAGCTGGGGTTGAAGAAAACCTGGAAGGCCGCGAGCAGGTACATCCGCGTGATGGGCTTGCCCACCTGCGGCTTGTGCACCACGGGAGAATGGAAGACGGCCTCTTCCGCCAGCAGCGCGTCCAGGCCCCGTGGGTCTCGCGTCTTGACCAGTTCGTGCCAGGCGGCAAGGGTATCGATGGGCATGGGCGGCTCCTCGGTGAAATGCCATCTTAAGCCAGCCGCACTGATCCCGCCGGCCGCCGCGGGCGGGGGGCACGCCTGGGCTGCCCGGGTCAGGTGTTGTCTTTGACCGTCGCGCTGGCGGCGCAAGCCTTGACCGACGCGATCGCGGCGTCACGGGCTTGCTCCGAGGCGTACATCGGGCTCGTACCGATCACCTGGTGGTTGGCGGCCTGAAGGTTGAAGAACGCCTGGCCGTTGCTCGCCACCTTCTTCTCGAAGCGGGCGTCCATGGCGCCATTGGTGCGCACCGAGGCGAACCCCCCTTCGGCGGAGTCCTTGGCGCGGTACAGCTCGCTGGTGAGGAGCGTCTCGCCGCCGTCTGCCTTGAGCAGGAAACGGTATTGGCCGTCACTGCTCTTGTTCAATTCGAACCAGCCTGTCATGTCGTTCTCCTTCGCAAAGAGGGAGCTTTCAATCTAGGACGGGCAAGGCGAGGGGCATTGATCTGGGGCAATGTCTCGCGTCGGGCTAGCGCTGCCGGAGCTGGTAGCGTACGAACCCGTCGGCCTTCGAGAACCGATCGTAGAGCTTGCGGGCCTGGACGTTGTCTTCCCTGGTCATCCAATAAAGGCGCGCCCAGCCTTCGGCGCGCATTGCGTTGCGCAGCCATTCGATCAGGGCCGCGCCGATGCCGTGGCCGCGCGCGGCGGGCGCCACGTACAGGTCTTCCATGTAGCACACAGGCTGCGTCTCCCAGGTGTTCTCGTGCACGACGCAGTTCGCAAAGCCGTACACCTGCCCATCGACCTCGGCGACGATGCACATCACGGCCGAATCGGGATCGAGGATGCGCTGCCATGTGCGGTTCGTGACTTCGTCGGAAAGCTGCGCGTCGTAGAACTCGCAGTAGCCGCGCCAGAGCTGGCGCCAGGTGGTTTCGTCGCCGGGGAGGGCGGAGCGGATCGTGGGAGCGGCCATTGATGTATTGTGCCGTCGCGCCTACAACTGCGCAGCCAGCAGGATCGCCGCATGCACGGCTTCGCGTTGCGCGCCGTCGTGGATCTGGTGGCGGCAGCTGGTGCCATCCGCGACCACGATGGCGCCCGGGTACTTGCGGATCGCGGGCAGCAGGCTCAGTTCGGCCATCTGCATCGAGACGTCGTGGTGCTTCGCCTCGTAGCCGAAGCTGCCCGCCATGCCGCAGCAACTGCTCTCTATCAGCTCGGGCGTCACGCCCGGGATCAGCTTGAGCACGTCAACGATGGGAGCGACCGCGGCGAATGCCTTCTGGTGGCAGTGGCCGTGCAGCAGAACGCGCTTGTCGAGCGGGCGAAGCTTGCCCTTGAGCGTATCGAGCCGGCCTTCCCGCGCCTCGCGCGCCAGGAACTCCTCGAAAAGCATGGCCTGCTCCCCGACGGCCTGGGCCTGCGCGCCCAGGCCCATCGAGAGCGCCTCATCGCGCATCGTCAGCAGGCAGGATGGCTCCAGGCCCACGATGGCGATTCCCTTCTTGGCAAACGGGAAGAGCGACTCGACGGCCTCGCGCGCCTTGGCCTTGGCCTCATCGACCATGCCGCTGGCCAGGTACGTGCGCCCGCAACACAGGTGCTTGCCGTCCGGCCGTGACTTGGTGGCGATGTGCACGGTGTAGTCCGCCGCCTGCAACACCTTGAGCGCGGCCCGCGCGTTCTCCGATTCGAAGAAGCCGTTGAACGTGTCCACGAACAGCACGACGGGCCGTGCCGATGCCATGACGTCTTGCGCCGTAGCCGTGAGGGGCAAGCCATTGAAGAAGTGATCGCCTTGCCAAGCGGGCAAGCTGCGCCGCGCCGAGATGCCCAGGAATTTCTCGCCGAGGCGCTTGAGCAGTGGACTGCGGTTGCGCAGGTTGAGCAGCCCTGCGAAGCGGCTGGCCGTGCGCGCGTAGTCCGGCAGGCGCGCGACCAGCTTGTCCTTGAGCGTGTGGCCGTGGCGTGCCTTGTAATGGTGGAGGAACTCTACCTTCATCTTCGCCATGTCCACGCCGGTCGGGCAATCGCGCTTGCATCCTTTGCAGCTGACGCACAGGTCCATCGCGTCCTTGACGGCTTCCAGGGCACCCTCACCCCAGCCCTCTGCCGAAGGGAGAGGGGGCGAACTCCCTCTCCCGCTTGCGGGAGAGGGTTGGGGTGAGGGTAGGTTCAGCTGACCGGACAGCGCCAGGCGCAAGGTATTTGCGCGACCGCGCGTCGAGTGCTTCTCATCGCGGGTGACGCGGTAGCTCGGGCACATGGTGCCTGCGTCGAACTTGCGGCAGTGCCCATTGTTGTTGCACATCTCCACGGCCTTTGCGAAGCCCTGGGCCGGGTCGGCGCCGGTGCCGGGCGGCGTCGTGCGCTCGGTGGCAGGGTCGTTCTGCACGTCCCAGGCGCTCCAGTCCAGCGCGGTCTTCAGCGGAATCACCCGATAGGCGGGTGAAAAACGCATCAGCCGCTGATCGTCCATGCGAGGCGCATCGATGATGCGCTGCGGGCTCAGCAGGTGGGTCGGATCGAACAACTGCTTGATGTGCGCGAAGGCCTCGTTGATCTTCGGGCCAAACTGCCAGCCGATCCATTCTCCGCGGCACAGGCCATCTCCATGCTCGCCGCTGTAGGCGCCCTTGTATTGGCGTACCAGCGCCGAGGCCTCTTCGGCGATCGCGCGCATCTTGGCCGCGCCGTCGGTACGCATGTCCAGGATGGGCCGCACGTGAAGCGTGCCGACGGAGGCGTGGGCGTACCACGTGCCGCGGCTTCCGTGCCTGCGGAAGACCTGCGTGAGCGCGTCGGTGTATTCCGCAAGATGCTCGAGCGGCACGGCGCAGTCTTCGATGAAGCTCACGGGCTTGCCGTCGCCCTTGAGGCTCATCATGATGTTCAGGCCCGCCTTGCGCACTTCCCACAGCGCCTTTTGCGGGGTGTCGTCCTCCATGCGCACCACGGAGCCGGGCAGCCCGAGATCGCCCATCAGCTCGACCAGCCGATCGAGCTGGCGCACCAGGGCCGGTTTGTCGGCGCCGGAAAATTCCACCAGCAGCACGGCATCCGGGCGGCCAATTACGGCGCTACGGATCACCGGCGCGAACGCGGGGTTCTGCAGCGACAGCTCGATCATGGTGCGATCCACCAACTCCACCGCGGTGAGGGTTCCGTCCCCCAGCTTCACGATGTGCTGCGCCGAATCCATCGCCTTGTAGAAAGTGGGGAAGTTCACGACGCCCAGCACTTTGGCTTTCGGCAGCTCGGCCAGCTGCAGCGTGAGGGAGCGTGTGACGGCCAGCGTGCCTTCGCTGCCCACCAGCAGATGGGCCAGGTTCACCGAGCCGTCGCCGGTATAGGGCCGCTCGTTCTGGTTGTGGAAGATGTCGAGGTTGTAGCCGCCCACGCGACGCAGCACCTTGGGCCAGTGGCGCTCGATCTCGGGTGCAAGCGTGGCGGCCAGATCCTTCACCCGCAGTGCTAGATCGCGGGCCTTGCCCACGCAATCCTCGAAGCGTGCGAAATCGTGCAGCGCGCCATCGGCCGTCCAGGCCTGCGCACCCAGCACGTTGTGCACCATGTTGCCGTAGGCAATGCTGCGGCTGCCGCATGAGTTGTTACCTGCCATCCCGCCCAGCGTCGCCTGCGCGCTGGTGGAAACATCCACGGGATACCAAAGGCCGACTTTCTTGAGCGCCAGGTTCAGGTGGTCCAGCACCATCCCGGGTTCGACCTCGGCGATGCGCTTGTCGGCGTCGAAGTGGACGATGCTGCGCACATGCTTGGAGTGGTCGATCACCAAGCCGGCGCCGACGGTCTGCCCGCACTGGCTGGTGCCGCCCCCGCGCGGGACGATGGGCACCCGCAGGTCGCGGCAGATGTCCAGCGCCAGCTTCACGTCGGCGCTGTTGCGTGGCACGAAGACGCCGATGGGCATGACCTGGTAGATCGATGCGTCCGTCGCATAGCGCCCGCGGTCGGCCGCGCTGAAGAGCACTTCGCCCTGCGTCTCCGATGCGAGCCGCTGTGCCAGCTTGCCCGCGACCTCGTTGCTGGCCTGCGCCACCTTGTCGTAGGTGGGGCCGGGGGGCAGGCTACGTGTGACCTTGAGGGGCAAAGGCGCGTTCATGCATTCGCTCCCTCGGCGGCCACGCCTTCGCGGCGCAGCTGCTCGAGCACAACGTCGCGCTTGTTGTTCAGGTGCGTGAGCAGTACCTCGCGCATCGCGTCGGCGTCATGCGCACAGAGCGCCTCGATCATCTTCTCGTGCTCATTCACCGCGCGTTTCCATTTTTCACCGTCCTGGTTGGAGCGAAAGCGTAGCGCCTGCAGCCGCGCGTTGACCTGGTTGTATGTGATGGTCAGTACCGGGTTCTTCGCGGCGGCATTGATGGCGCTGTGGATCCGCGAGTTGAGCCGGTAATAGTTGGACAGGTCGCGCCGGGTATAGGCGGCCATCATCTCGAACTGCATCGCCTTGACCTCCGCCAGCTCGTCGTCGGTGATGCGCCTGGCGGCCAGTTCGCCCGACAGTGCTTCCAGGCCCGCCATCACCTCGAAGGTGTTGCGCACGTCGTCTTCCGTCAGCGCGACGGCAATGGCGCCGCGATTGGGTAGCAGTTCCACGAGGCCTTCGGCGGCGAGCATCTTGATCGCCTCGCGCAGCGGCGTGCGCGACACCTGCAGTACTTCGGCGAGTTCGCGCTCGTTGAGTTTGGCGCCCGGCGCAATGCGGTTCTCCACGAGCATTTGCCGCAGGCGCGTGGCCGCCTGCTCGTGCAACGCCGCGCGAGGAATGGAAACGATATCGGCCGTCATGTCGCTATTTGTATGCAAATTAAGTACAAGTATATGACGCACTCCGTAGAGATGCCGTTGACAACTGCATTTTGCATGCAAAAATGCGTCGCAACCTGAAAGATTTCCGTCATGTTGACGCTCGACTTCCATCCCACCGGCCGCCACTTCCTGCAGATACCGGGCCCGTCACCGGTGCCCGACCGCATCCTGCGCGCGATGAGCCTGCCGACCATCGATCATCGCGGCCCCGAGTTCGGCGCGCTGGGCTTACGGGTGTTGGGCGGCATTGCCAGGATGTTCCAGACCCGGCACCCGGTTGCGATCTACCCTGCCTCAGGCACGGGAGCATGGGAGGCGGCGCTGGTCAATGTGCTGAGCCCCGGCGACGCGGTGCTGATGTTCGAGACCGGTCACTTCGCGAGCTTGTGGAATCGCATGGCGACGCGGCTGGGGTTGAACACCGAAGTGCTGGCGTACAAGGGCAAGGACGACAAGCTGCCCAATGCCCCCGGATGGCGCCGCGGCGTACAGGCGGACATGATCGAGGAGCGGCTGAAGGCCGACACGCAGCATGCGATCAAGGCCGTGTGCGTGGTCCACAACGAGACCTCGACCGGCGTCACGAGCGACATCCGCGCGGTGCGCCTTGCGATCGACGCCGCGAAACATCCGGCGCTGTTGCTGGTGGACAGCATCTCGGGCCTTGCCTGCGCCGATTACCGCCACGACGAGTGGGGCGTGGACGTCACCATCGGCGGCTCGCAGAAGGGCCTGATGCTGCCGCCGGGCATCAGTTTCAACGCGCTCTCGCCTAGGGCCATCGAAGCGAGCAAGACCGCAAAGCTGCCCAAGGCGTTCTGGGCCTGGGACGAGATCGTGGAAATGAACAAGGGCGGCTATTGGCCCTACACGCCCAACACCAACCTGCTATATGGCCTGGCCGAAGCCTGCGACATGTTGCTGGCACCCGAGCACGGCGGCCTGGCTGCCGTCTTTGCGCGGCACGAGCGTTGGGGCGAGGGTGTGCGCGCCGCGGTGACGGCCTGGGGCCTCGAAATCCAGTGTGCCGATCCCTCCGTGTATTCACCCGTGCTGACCGGCGTCATGATGCCCGAGGGGGTGGACGCCGACGCGGTGCGCAAGATCGTCTATGAGCGGTTCGACTGCTCGCTGGGCACGGGCCTGGGCAAGGTCAAGGGGCGGATGTTCCGCATCGGCCACCTGGGCGACTGCAACGATCTCACTCTCATGGCCGCGCTGGCGGGTTGCGAGATGGGGCTGAAGCTCGCGGGCGTGAAGCTAGCCGGCTCCGGCGTGCAGGCGGCGATGGATTTCTTTGCCTCGCATCCGGCACGGGTGCCGATGCCGAAGGCGGCATGACATTCAGGTTAACGAAGGAGACAATCAAATGACGAAGTTCACTTTCCCATTGATAGCGGCTGCGGCGATGGCCGTCTTTTCCGGAGGCTCCCTGGCGCAGGTCGAGCTCAAGCTCGGCCACGTCGGCGAGCCCGGCTCGCTGTTCCAGACCAGCGCGGACGAATACGCCAAGCGCGTGAACGCCAAACTGGCACCGTGGACATGGCCGTGCCTTCCACCGTGATGACTTCCGAGGTGGACCAGTTCGGCCTTTTCGAGCTGCCCTACATCGTGAAGGACCGCGCGCACATGGCCCGCATCGAGAAGGAAGTGTTCTGGCCCAGCATGGCGCCCGAGACCGAGAAAAAGGGCCTGAAGGTTCTGGCCGTGTGGGAGAACGGCTATCGCCACATCACCAACAACAAGAAGCCCATCAAGACGCCGGAAGACCTGAAGGGCATCAAGCTGCGCGTGCCCGAAGGCAAGTGGCGCGTGAAGATGTTCCAGGAATACGGCGCCAACCCGAGCCCCATGAAGTTTTCCGAACTCTTCACCGCGCTGCAGACCGGCGTGATGGACGGCCAGGAAAACCCCTTCACTCAAATCTACTCGGCCAAGCTGCAGGAAGTGCAGAAGTTCCTGTCGCTGTCCGGCCACGTGTACACGCCCGCCTACCTGGTCGTGGGCTCGAAGAAATATGCCACGCTGCCGGCCGACGTGCGCAAGGTGCTCGAGGACACGGCGCGCGAGACCCAGGCCTTCGTCTATGCCACTGCCGCCCGGGAAGAGGGCGAGCTGCTGGGCAAGCTCAAGGCCGCGGGCATGCAGGTGAACGAGGTGGACAAGAATGCCTTCATCGCCGCCAGCAAGGCCATCTATGACGACTTCGGCAAGGAAGTCGCCGGCGCCAAGCCGCTGATCGACAAAGCGGTGGCGCTCGGTAAATGACGAAGGCCCGCGAAGTCCTCCCCGCCAGCAGCGCGATGCACCGCTTTCGCGAGCGGTACGCGCTGTTCCTCGAATGGGTCGTGATGGCCCTCATGATCATCCTGTCTGCGGAAGTCACGCTCGGCGTCGTCTTCCGCGCGGCGGGCAGCTCGCTGGTCTGGTATGACGAGGTCGCCTCGGTGCTGCTGGCGTGGCTCACGTTCTACGGCTCCGCGCTGGCTTCGGTCAAGCGCGCGCACATCGGCTGCCCGGAGGTGGTCGAGCAGTTCCCGCCGCGGTTGCAGCACGTGCTGGGCATCTTCACGCAGCTGCTGGTGATCGCCTTCTTCGCCCTTTTGTGCTGGGTGGGAATCTCGATCATGCCCGCCCTCGTGGGTGATGCGTTGGTGAGCCTGCCCTGGGTGCCGATGAACGTCGTACAGTCGGTGATCCCGATTTCCTCGGCGCTGATCCTGGTGGGGGAGACGATGTTTCTGATCGACCTGGTCGCGCACCGCAGGCCCGCCACGGACCATGCGGTGCCCATGGTCGACGGCACGCACTGAGCGGGAGCCGACATGGGAATCATGCTCCTGCTATTCGCGGCCGTGCTCGCGCTGGTGCTGGTCAACGTGCCGATCGCCGTGTCTCTGGGTATCGTGGCCATCGTGGCGATGCTGGTGAGCCACGGGCTCGACTCGTTGCCCAACATGGCGCTGGTCATCTACAACGGCGCCACCAACTTCCCGCTGCTCGCGATCCCGCTGTTCATCCTGGCCGGCGCGATCATGAACGCGTCGGGCATCTCGCGCCGGCTGATCGCTTTCGCGTCGGCGCTGTTCGGCTGGGTGCGCGGCGGTCTCGCCCACGTGTCGATCGGCGCTTCGCTGTTCTTCGCGGAGATCTCCGGCTCCGCAGTGGCCGACGTGGCGGCATTGGGCTCCATCCTGATCCCCGGCATGAAGGCCAAGGGCTATCCGAGCGCGTTCGCCGCGGCGGCGATGTCCTCGGCCGCCACGCTGGCCGTGATCATCCCGCCCTCGATCCCGATGATCCTGTACGCGGTGATGGCCGAAACGTCGGTGGTGCAGCTGTTCGTCGCGGGCATCGTGCCGGGGCTGATCGGCGCCGCCGGCCTGATGGGCACGGCGACCTTCCTCGCGCGCCGCTACAACCTGCCGCGCGAGGACAAGTTCTCGATCAAGCGGGTGGCGTCGACCGGCCGCGATGCGCTCTGGGCCTTCCTGCTGCCCATCATCATCCTGGGCGGCATCTTCGGCGGCTGGGTGACGGCCACCGAAGGCGCGGCGCTGGCGGTGGTGGCGGCGCTGTTCGTCGGCCTCGTGATCTACCGCGAGCTCGACGTCAAGCACCTGCGAGCCGCGGTGATGGAAGGCGGCGTACAGACGGCGGTGGTGATGCTGCTGGTGGCGACGAGCGCGCTGCTGGGCACGTACCTCACCGAAGTTCAGGCCCCTCAGGCCCTCGCCAAGGCGGTATCGGACTTCACCTCGAACAAGTGGGTGGTGCTGGCGCTGCTGAACGTCCTGTTCCTGTTCCTGGGCATGTTCCTGCAGCGGCGATCATCCTGGTCGTGCCGATCGTGATGCCGCTGGTGCGTTCGGTCGGCATCGACCCGGTGCACTTCGGGCTGATCGTGACGATCAACCTCGGCATCGGCCAGCAGACGCCGCCCGTGGCGAGCGTGCTGATGGTCGCCAGCTCGATCGCCAAGGCCTCGGTGTGGGAAGTCACGCGCGTCAACGTGTGGTTCATCGGCACCCTGCTCATCGTGCTGGCGCTGGTGACCTATGTGCCGGTTACCGGCATGGGCCTCGTTAACCTCTTCTACCGCTAGTACAGGGAAAGAACGAAATGAACGACCGACCACTGCCCCTGGCGGGCGTGAAAGTCCTCGACATCAGCCAGGTGATGGCGGGGCCCTACGCCTGCATGTTGCTCGCCGACCTGGGCGCCGACGTGATCAAGATCGAGCCGCCGGGCCACGGCGACCAGACGCGCGGCTCCATGGGGTTCAAGATGAAGGGCGCCGACAGCATGGGCTTCCTGAACATGAACCGCAACAAGCGCAGCGTCACGCTCAACCTGAAGTCGCAGGCCGGGCGCGAGATCCTGCTGCGGCTCGCGAAGGACGCCGACATCCTGATCGAGAACTACCGGCCGGGTGCGATGAAGCGCCTGGGCCTGGGCTACGACGACCTGAAAGGCATCAACCCGCGCCTGGTCTACACCAGCATCTCGGGCTTCGGACAGACCGGCCCCTGGTCGGACCGGCCGGGGTTCGACTTGATGGCGCAGGCGATGTCGGGCGTGATGAGCGTCACGGGCTATCCCGGCGGGCCGCCCGTGAAGGCCGGCGTTCCGGTGGCCGACATCGGCTGCGCGCTGTTCGCCATCTACGGGACGCTGGCCGCCTACATCGGCGCGAAGGCGAGCGGGCAGGGCCAGTACATCGACGCATCGCTGTTCGACTCGGCGCTGGCGTTCTCGGTGTGGGACATCTGCGATTACTGGGGCACGGGCAAGCCGCCCGAGCCGCTGGGCACGTCCAACAAGATGACGGCGCCCTACCAGGCGATGCAGAGCAGCGATGGCTGGTTCGTGATGGGCGCGAACAACCAGAAGCTGTGGGTGCAGCTGTGCACGCTGATGGACCGCAAGGAGCTGCTGGAGGACCCACGCTTTTCCAACATCTCCCAGCGGCTGGCCAACCGTGCGGCGCTGGAAGAGGAGCTGGAAAAAACCTTCCTTCAACGGCCCAAGGATTACTGGGTGGAGACGCTGCTGGCCGCGGGCATCCCCGCGGGGCCGATCCTTACGTACCCCGAAGCCTTCGAGGGCGAGCATGGAACCGCCCGCCACATGAAGATGGAGATCGACCATCCGGTGGAAGGCAAGGTGCCAAACATCGGTTTCGCGGTCAAGCTGTCCGGCACGCCGCAGCAGGTGCGCCGCCACCCACCGCTGCTGGGCGAGCACAACAGGGAGGTGCTGGCTGAACTGGGCATCGGCGACGAGGAATGCGCGCGGCTGGAAGCACAAGGGGCCTTCGCGCCATGAACGACACCGCGCGCGAGGGGCAAGTGCGCCTGGACATCGATGGCAGTGTCGCGACCATCGTGTTCGACAGGCCGGCCGCGCGCAACGCGATGACCTGGTCGATGTACGAGCAACTGGGTGCGATCTGCGATCGCCTTGCCGTCGAACCGGGCGTGCGCGTGGCCTGCCTGCGCGGCGCGGGCGGCGAAGCGTTCGTCGCCGGCACCGACATCGAACAGTTCAGGACATTCAAGGACGGGCAAGACGGCGTGAACTATGAGCGCCGCATCGATGAAGGCGTGGCGCGCCTGGAGGCGCTGCCGATGCCCACGGTCGCCGTGATCGAAGGCTGGGCGGTGGGCGGCGGCTTGGCCATTGCGGCGGCTTGCGACATCCGCATCGCGACGCCCTCGGCGCGGCTGGGTGTGCCGATTGCAAGGACGCTCGGCAATTGCCTGTCGGCGGCGAATCTCGCGCGCCTGGTAGCCGCGTTCGGCCGGCCGCGCGTGCAGCGCATGCTGGTCGGCGCGGAGATTCTCTCGGCCGATGAGGGTTTGGCCTGCGGCTTCCTGGCGGAACTGGTGCCCGCCGACGGAATCAACGCGGCAGCGGTGGCGCTGTGCAAGCGCGTCGCCTCGCTCGCGCCGGTGACGCAGGCGGTCACCAAGGAGGCGCTGCGGCGCCTGTTGGTGCAGAACCTGCCGGATGTCGAGGACCTCATCGTGCGCGCCTATGGCAGTGAAGATTTTCGCGAGGGCGTGGAAGCGTTTACGCAGAAGCGCGGGCCCGTTTGGCGCGGGCGATAAGAACGCCAATCCTTCTCTACACGGGGCGAAGCGGCAACGTCCTACAGCGCCCGTCGTCCGCGCTGCCTACGATGGCATCATGAAAACGCCACTCGCGTCACCTCCCGAAGACCTCGCGGAATCCGCCGCGGGCGAGGAAGACCCGGGCTCGGCCATCGACCTCGCGATCGCAAACGGCGAGGGCAACTGCCCGCAGTGCGGCGGCAGCGGGAGACTGGCCGGGCTCGAGTGCAGCATGTGCCAGGGGACGGGCAAGGTCACGCCGGGCGCAGGGGCGCCCTGACGCGCCGCCGGGCTCCTGTGCGTCAATGCCCGCCACTGCTGCCTCTGCCGCT
>JAQZBU010000208.1 GCA_029237735.1 Ramlibacter sp.
CCGCCACCCACAGCGCCGCACCCACCAGCGCCCCTGGCAGGACGGTGTAGAGCCGCTGGCGCACGTCCGGCAGCCACCCGTAGACCAGCGCGTACAACACCACCAGCACGACGAAGGCCAGGCCGTAGCGCGCGCCGGCAAAAAGCCACAGGGCCTGCTGGCGGCTGTCCGCATTGGCTTGCAGCAGTTGCCATGCGTACGGCAGGACGATGACCGAGCTGAAGACGGTCAGCACGCCCGCGCCCACCACGATGGTGAAGAGCGTCACCTTGATGCGGGCCCTCCAGAACGAAAGGCCTCGCTCCACGCCGTACGCGCGGTTCAGCGCGGACCGGATGGCCTGCATGCCGGACGAAGCCGTCCACAGCGTCGCCAGCACGCCGATCGCCAGCAAAGCCTGGTTGCGCTGGGCAAACACCTGGTTGACGGCCGGCTGCATGGCGTCGCGCACCATCTGGGGTGCGTAGCCCAGCACGCGGTCCACCAGCGCGGCCGCCTCGCCGGGCTGCCCGAAGTAGCCTGCGGACGCGGACACCAGGATGAGAAGTGGAAACATGGCCAGCAACCAGGAGAAAGCCAGGCTGCCGGCCTGGTTGGCGCTCTGGTGCATCACGTAGTTGCGGATGGCCAGCAGGATCACGCGCAAACCCGGAGTGTCGAGTGCGGCGGCGCGCAGGCGCCGCCAGGCATCGCGAAGCTGGTTCATCTGCGACTGCGTGGCTCAGCCGCGCGCGAAGTCTTCGAGCGCTTTTCCGGCGAGCCGGTGCTTCACCCATTCGGGCATGGGCGACGCGCCGATCGACTCGTAGAACTTCAATGCCGGCTCGTTCCAGTCCAGCACGCTCCACTCGAAGCGCCCGCAGCCCTCGGCCACGGCGATGCCGGCGAGGTGCCTCAGCAAGGCCTTGCCGGCGCCGGCGCCGCGCAGGGCGGGCGTGACTCCTCCGCCTTCTCGTAGATCGCCAGTTCCGTGATGAACCGGAGGATCAATTCGGCGTCTTCGACTGTGGCAGGGCGGATGGCGATGGCGGGCATGCGGGGGAGTGTAGTTGTCGGCGCGCATTGGCTGCTAGGATCGTCCAGCCCCTCGCCTGAAGCTTCCCCCGCGTTGAACACACCTCCTGCCTCCGACACCGCCGCCGCGGCCTTTCGCGCCCTCGCGAACCACACGGCTGTGATCATGTGGATCACCGATGCGAGCGGCCATTGCATCGCTTTAAATAAAAAGTGGTATGACTTCACCGGCCAGGCGCCTGGCGAAGGGGAGGGCATCGGCTGGACGAACGCCGTGCATGAAGCAGACCGCCTTGCTGCCAAGACCACGTTCCTGGCGGCCAGCGCGGCCAAGGCGAGTTTCAACGTGGAGTACCGCTTGCGCCGGCACGACGGCGCCTATCGCTGGGTCCTCGATTTCGCGGAGCCCCGGTTCAGCGAGGACGGCGAGTACGCCGGCTACATCGGCTCGGTCATCGACATCACCGAGCGCAAGGAAGCCGGGGAGGCCCTGCGAGCCGCGAACGAGCGGCTGCGACGAGCGCAAGCCGCCGCGAGGCTCGGCACGTTCGAATGGGACATGCGCAGCAACCGGCTGGAGTGGTCCGACGGCATCTATCCGCTGCTCGGCCTGGAGCCTTTCAGCCGGGAGCCGAGCATGGACCTGGTGATGCAGTGCGTCCCCGAAAGGGACCGTGCAGGGCTCTCCCGGCTCATGGCGGAGATCACGTCGAAGGCCGGCGAGTTCGACATCGAGTTCCGCGTCGTCGGTTTCGACGGCAAGGAGCGCTGGATCGCCTCGATCGCGGAGGTCGAGGCCGGCCCGGATGGCCGGCCCGCCGTGATGCGGGGCGTCGATATCGACGTAACGGAGCGCCGGCGGAACCGGCAGGCACTCGCCGAAAGCAACGCGCATCTCATGGCCGCGTTCGAGCAGACGGCCGCAGGCATGTGCGAAGTCGACCTGGCCGGGCGCATCCTGCGCGTCAACCAGCGCTATTGCAGCATGGTCGGGCGCCCGGCAGCGGAACTGCTCCAGCTGCGGATGCAGGACATCACGCACGAGGAGGACCTGCCGGCCAACCAGGCCCTCTTCGAGGCAGTCGTCGAAACGGGAGAGGCCTTCCAGATCGAGAAGCGCTACCTCCGCCCGGACGGATCCATCCTCTGGGTGAACAACACGGTCAGCCGCCTCGTGCTGCCCGGAGAGACCGACGAGGACAAGCTCATCACCGTGCTCGCGGTGGTCGTGGACATCACGGCCCGCAAGGCCGCCGAGGACGCGCTGCGGTTGGCGGACAAGCGCAAGGACGAATTCCTGGCCATGCTGGCGCACGAGCTTCGCAACCCGCTGGCGCCCATCGGCGCCGCTGCGTCCATCCTCAAGCTGGCGAGGGGCGACGAAGCGAAGACCTTGCGGGCCTGCGACATCATCTCCCGCCAGGTGAAGCACATGACGGGGCTGGTCGACGACCTGCTGGATGTGTCGCGGGTGACGCGCGGACTGGTGCGCCTGGAAAAGAAGAATGTCGACGTCAAGCGCGTGGTGTCCGAGGCGCTGGAACAGGCGCGGCCCCTGATCGAACAGCGCCAGCATCGGGTCATCGTGCAGTCGTCTCCTTCGCACGCTTTCGTCGAAGGAGACCACAACCGCCTGGTGCAGGTGGTGGGCAACCTGCTGCACAACGCCGCCAAGTTCACGCCGGAGCGCGGCCACATCACGCTGGCGATGGACGTCGACGACGGGCTGGTGAAGGTGGTGGTGGAGGACGACGGCGTCGGCATGACGCCCGAGATGCTGACCGGCGCCTTCGAGCTGTTCGCGCAAGCCGAGCGCACGCTCGATCGCTCGCAAGGCGGTCTCGGCATCGGTCTCGCCCTGGTCAGGAGCCTCATCGACATGCACGGCGGCCGGGTCTCCGCCCAAAGTGAAGGGCCGGGCCGGGGCAGCCGCTTCGAAGTCTGCCTGCCGCGCATTGCGCCGCCACCGGAAGTGCTCGGCACGCCGAGCCAGTTGCACAGGAGCGAAGGCCAGCACCTCAAGGTCCTGGTGGTCGACGACAACGTCGACGCCGCGCAGACCCTGGCCATGCTGATCGAGACGATGGGCCATGAAGTGCACGTGCTGCACGATCCACGCGGGGCCCTGCAGCGCGCGGACGAAGTACGCCCCGACCTGTGCCTCCTGGACATCGGCCTTCCGCACATCGACGGCATCCGCCTCGCACGGATGTTTCGCGAATCCCCTGCGCTCCGGGCGTCACGCCTGGTGGCGGTGAGCGGCTATGGTCAAGAGGTCGATCGCGAGCGCGCACTGGCAGCGGGCTTCGACCGTTTCTTCGTCAAGCCGCTGGATGAGAGCGCGCTCGACGAGCTGCTGAACGGCTGAGAAACACCGTCGGCGGCCATGGGCGCGCGAGAAGTGGCGTGGCTCAGCGCCCGCCTTCGCCGTCGCGCACCGCGCTTTCCTCCAGGACCTGCAGCAACGCCCTGGCGCCAGCCGCGGATGAGGCTGGGTTCTGGCCGGTGATGAGGAGCCCGTCGGTCACCACATGCGATTGCCAGTCCGCACCTTTGCTGTAGGTGGCCCCTGCCTCCTTCAGCATGTCCTCCACCAGGAAGGGCACGACCTGGGTCAACCCCACCGCCGCTTCTTCGCTGTTGGTGAAGCCTGTCACGCGCTTTCCCTTGACCATCGGCGTGCCGTCCGCTGCCTTGACATGCCGCAGCACCCCTGGCGCATGGCAGACCGCCGCCACGGGCTTGCCCGCGGCGAGCATCGATTCGATGAGCGCACGGGATTCGCTGCTCTCGGCAAGGTCCCAGAGGGGGCCATGTCCGCCCGGATAGAACACCGCGTCGAAGTGCTGGGGGTTCACGGACGACAACTTCAGCGTGGCCGCAAGGGCTTGCACGGCTTGCTTGTCCGCGCGGAACCTGCGGGTGTCCTCCGTCTGCGCATCGGGCTCGTCACTCTTGGGATCGAGCGGAGGTTGGCCGCCCAGCGGCGAAGCCAGGGTGATTTCGGCGCCCGCATCCTTGAAGACGTAGTAGGGGGCGGCGAACTCTTCCAGCCAGAAGCCTGTCTTCTTGCCGGTATTGCCCAGCGACCCGTGGGAGGTGAGAACGAAAAGGATCTTCATGGAGCGCCTCGGCCTTACGCGCTCTTGGCGGCGAGCCTGATCGACGGCTTGTCCCGCTCCGACGCGGTGGCGGCGGCCCCGATGGGCCTGAGCTGCCCCGAAATGGTGGCCCCTTGCTGCATCTCCAGTGCCTTGTACTGGACGTCGCCCTCGACGCGGGCCTGGGGCTGCAACTCCAGCGATTCCCGCGCCAGCACCGGCCCCCTGACCGTCCCGGCGATGATCACGTGGTCGGCGACGAGGCCTCCGTCGACCAACGCACCTTCGGAGATGACGATGAGGCTGCCTTCGGAAGCGGCTTCGATCGCGCCGTGCACCTCACCGTCCACCCGCAGCCCCTCCCTGAACTTCATGGCGCCTTCGATGTGCGTGCCCTGCGCGACCAGGGTCTTGATTTCCGCGTGCTCTTTCTTGCCGAACATGGATGCTCCTCAATCGTCAGCGATGTGCATTTCAGGAGGGATGAGCATGCGGCCCAAGCCGGCCGGGCCGCCGGCGACAGTCGTGCCATTGCGTGTCGGACATCCGCTCGCGACCTTGCAGGCGGGGGTGGCTCGGCCGCGGGCGTTGCATCAGCTCGAGCGCGACTGCACTTCCTTGCGAAGCCGCTCCTCCTGCTCGCGCAGTTCCGGCGTCAGCGCGTCGCCGAAATCCTCGGCCGAGAAGATCTGCCGGATCTCGATCTCCGAATCCGTGCGCATCGGGTTGGGGCACTTCTTCACCCACTCGATCGCCTCCTGCAGCGAAGCGCACTTCCAGATCCAGAAGCCGGCCACCAGCTCTTTGGTTTCGGTGAACGGCCCGTCGATCACGCGCCGCTCCTTGCCCGAAAACGCCACCCGGGCGCCGCGGGAACTGGGGTGCAGGCCTTCGCCGGCCTCCATCACGCCGGCCTTGACCAGTTGCTCGTTGAAGGCACCCATCTCGGCGAACTCTTCCTGGGTGGGCATGACGCCGGCTTCGCTGTCCTTCGTCGCTTTCACCATCACCATGAAACGCATGTTGGTCTCCTTTGAAAGGTTGGGCAGCCATCCGCCCATATCGACACGACGAGCGTAGCAGCGGCAGATCGACATCCGTTTGTCGGGCGAGAACGGGGCGAGCCGCTGACGCGCTGACCTTGGCCGCTACCTGGCGAAGGTCGATTCGAGTGGCTTGTGCTTTGGTGCCGCCGGCACGGAGTGAGGCACGGACGGTGTTGCGGCGCTCCGGCCGGCTTGGTCATTCCCCGGAAGGTGCGTGAAGCGGTAAACGCCGACAGCGGTGAGCACTGCAAAGACGATCATGGACCGCTTCTCGGTCTTCTGGTTGCCGCTGAATAGCGCCAGAAGCGCGCAACCCGCCATGACCCCCACCAGGATCTTCAGGTCCAGCGTGAGTG
>JAQZBU010000085.1 GCA_029237735.1 Ramlibacter sp.
CACGAGCTTGGGCACCTTGGCGTACACGTCGATGAGGCGCTGGGTGAACTCGTTCGGGTGGCTGGTGGTGTAGCGGATGCGCTCGATGCCCGGGATGTCGGCCACATATTCGATCAGCAGCGCGAAGTCGGCGATCTCCGACGTATTGCCCATCCGGCCGCGGTAAGCATTGACGTTCTGGCCGAGCAGCGTCACTTCCTTCACGCCCTGGTCGGCCAGGCCGGCCACTTCGACCAGCACATCTTCGAATGGACGGGACACTTCCTCACCGCGCGTATAGGGCACCACGCAATAGCTGCAGTACTTGGAGCAGCCTTCCATGATGCTGACGAAGGCCGTGGCCCCGTCAACGCGCGCAGGCGGAAGCTTGTCGAACTTCTCGATCTCCGGGAAGCTGATGTCCACCTGCGGACGGTGCTCGATCGCGCGCTGGCGCAGCAGATCTGGCAGGCGGTGCAGCGTCTGCGGGCCGAACACCACGTCCACATAAGGTGCGCGTTCGATGATGGCGGCGCCCTCCTGGCTCGCGACGCAGCCCCCCACGCCGATCAGCACGCCCTTTTGCTTGAGGTGCTTGACGCGCCCCAGGTCGCTGAACACTTTCTCCTGCGCCTTTTCGCGCACGGAGCAGGTATTGAAGAGGATCAAGTCGGCCTCGTCCACGTTCTGCGTGGGCTCGTAGCCTTCGGCGGCGTTCATCACGTCGGCCATCTTGTCCGAGTCGTACTCGTTCATCTGGCAGCCAAAAGTCTTGATGAAAACTTTCTTTCGCAATGGTGCCCCCACATTTGCCGCCGAGGCGGCTGCACTGCCCCCCGAGGGGGTGTTCGCTTGCTTGAAGCGGTTCTGCGCTGCGCTCATCTGACGCTCCGGCTCAGCGGCGCGCGCCGAAGATCAGTGCCAGCAGCTCGACGAACCGCTTGAAGCCATCGGCGCCGCCGCCCGTGCCCCCGAGCTTGGTGTATTCGTCCTCGGTGAGAATCCACGCCTCGTGCACCAGGCCGGCGGCGTCGCGCTTGTAGACCACGGGCAGGGTCTTGCCCACGATGCCGCCCGAGAGGACCAGCATGTTGTTCAGGTCGCGGATGCGCGAACCGGGCGAGAGCTGGTCGGGTTTGCCGTCGATGGTGATCTGGGGCGGGGCGGTGACGACCATCTTGCCCAGGACGACATCCTTGGGCGCTTCGCGGCGGATGCCCTGGGCGAAGGCGAGGCTGGCCAGGAAGGCAAGCACAATGAAAAGGAAGCTGCAGCGTTTCATGGTGATATCCAGAGGCTGTACAAGAGACGAAGGCACTGTGCGGGACAGTGCCTTCGTTGTCAACGCCAGGCGTTGGGTGTCTGGTGGCGCTTCACGGATTCGAACCGCGGACCTGTGGATTATGATTCCATCGCTCTAACCGACTGAGCTAAAGCGCCGACAGCCTAAGATTATATCAAGGGACCGGAAACCGCTCAGCTTCCCCTGGCCAATTTCCCCAGCTCCTGCGAAACCAACCGCACGATCAGCCGGTCGAGCGTGTCCACCGAGTAATTTTTCACGTCATGCACGGTCTCTCGCCCGGGGCCGCTCGCCGGGTCGTGGGCATTGGCATAGGTGAGGAAGACGAACTGGCCACCGGTGTACTGCGCGATCTGACGCTGGATGAACTCGCCCTGCCTGTCCAGGCCGCTGGCGCCCACGCTGAAGAACTTGATGCCCTTGCCCAGCGCCGCGGCCATGCCGTCGTCGTAGTACGGCCCGCCGTAGTCGAGGTGGGGCGGAGCGTCGGCCAGCAGCACCACCATGCGCGTCGCTCCGGCGCCACGCCAGCTGAGGTTGTGCACGGTTTCGTGGAGCGCCTCGTTCATCGCCTCGGGGTAGTCGCCGCCACCGCCCGCTTGCAGCGGGTTCAAGGCGCCGCGCAGGAAGCCATCAAGATCGTCCGTGAGGTCGTGGCTGCGAAGCAGGAAGGCATCGCCCTTGTCCCGGTATGCGACAAGGCCGAAGCACAGGTCCGGCTGGCTCGGCAACCGCGATACTTCGGCCGAGATGCTGCGAAGCGTGGTCTTGAGCTTGTCGATTTCGTCGGCCATCGACCCGGTTGCGTCTACCAGGAAGACCAGGTCCAGCCGCGCGCGGGGTTCAGCGGCCGGTGCATCGAGCGTCACCTCCAGGGCGCTTTTCTGGCCGCGCGCGAGCCGTGCGGACGACTGGCGGCCGTCCTTGCGCACCGCGATGTCGTAGTGCGGCGAGCGAGAGGGGTCGAAGGCATTGGGGTGCACCCAGACTTGGCCGGCGGCGTCGGTGCGCGCCCACATGGCATGGCCGCTGGACGCCAGCACGGCGACTTCGGCGTCGGCGATGCCGCGCCCGCGCCGGTCCTTCACTTCCAGTAGGTAGCGTTCGCGAACGTCGCGGGCACGGTGCTCCACGCGCGTGCGGTTGCGAAACGCCAGGTAGGCTGAGAAGTCGGCGTTGTCGTCGACGACCCCGGCTGTCACCGGGCCCTGCGAGCGTGGCTGCTGCTGCGGCGCGAACGGTGCAGGCGCCGGATACGGCGCGGCCGAGGGATGCGCGGACAAGGCGGACGCGCCGCGCGCCGCGTCGGTCAGGGCGCCGGCTTCTGCGCGGGCGGATTTTTCGGCGGCCCGCGGAGCGGCGGCAGTCGCGGGTGCGGCGAAATCCTCCGCCGGCGCCGGCTTCGCGAGCCGTTCGCGCGCGTCGCGGCGGTGCGCCGCCTGCTCACCCGGCCAGCCCGGCACTTCGCGGGTTTGCACTGGGCGGGCGCAGTGGGGCGCCGAGGGCGCGTGGAAATTCGGCACCGTCCGCACGACGTTCACCGGTGTGGGCCATGGCGCGGGCCGAGGTTCGGGCCAGGAGCCGTTTGCAAGCGGCGAGTGCGCCGTTGCGCTGCAGGCCGTGAGCGCGAGCTGGGCCACCAGCAGCAGCACGAGTTGGCGCGGGGGACGGTTCTTCATCGATAGCCTCCAGGTTGTGGTGAAGGCTGTTACGGGCGGTGCGCCGCCGTGGGGTGAATCTATTTGCCCGGGTTTAACCCCGAAACACGGGCTGCGCCGTAGCAGGTGATGTGAAAATCTACGTCCATGCACCCCCACGCTCGTCACTTCGTTCCGTCGCTGCCCCCCGAGGGGGCTTCAGCCTCCTTGAGGCGGCTCGGCGGAGGCTGAGATGCCCGGCTCACCCAGCGACATGCCCGACGACCAGTTGATGCTGGCCTATGCCCGGGGCGATGCCGCAGCTTTCGACGAGCTCTACGCGCGCCACGAGGGCGCGTTGTTCCGCTTCGTGCGGCGGCTGCTTGGCGCGCCGCTGGCCGCGCAGGCGGACGAGGTGTTCCAGGACACGTGGGTGCGCATCATCGCGGCGCGCGCCAGTTTCTCGCCCCAGGGCGCGGCGTGGCGGACCTGGGCCTTCACGATCGCACACAACCTGGCCATGGACCGCCTGCGAGCGAGCGGTCGCGAAATCGGCTTGCAGCCGCAGGAAGACGGCGAGGATCCGCTGGATTGGCTGGCGGCGACGCTGGACATGACCCACCCCTCCAGCGAGGACGAAGCCTTCTGGCGCGCCGCCGGCCGGCAGCTACTGCACTGCCTGGACGAATTGCCGGATGCGCAGCGCGCGGCATTCCTGCTGCACCACGAGGATGGTTGCAGTGTCGAAGATCTCGCGCGGCGCCTGGGCCTGCAGTTCGAGACCGCAAAAAGCCGGCTGCGCTACGCGTTGCAGAAATTGCGCGGCTGCATGCGCGGCTATCTCGACGTGATGGGGCAGCCATCGTGAGCCGACTGGCCACTCCCAAGGCTCACAGCACCGCAGCACGCAGTGCGGAGGTCCTCGAGTGAGCCGCCGGGCCGCTCCCAAGGCTCACAGCACCGCAGCACGCAGTGCGGAGGTCCTCTAGTGAGCGACTTGCGCGACGCTCGGCTGAAGAAGGCGCTTGACTCCGCGCCCGACGCGCAGTCGCGTCCCGACGCGCGCACACGCCAGGCAATTCATGCTCGTGCTCGCGCAGCGGTTGCGTCCACCGCGCAGGACAGTTGGTGGCGCAGGCTGCTGGGCCCGGACCATCGGCGCATGCCGTGGAGCGCAGCCTTCGCCACTGTCGTGATGGCGACGCTGGTCACGATGCTGTGGCAAGACCGCGAGATTCCCAGCGCGCGGCCTGACGCCGCCCCGGCGCCGCCGCCGCAGCAGCAGCCGCAGCAGCAGCCGCAGCCACAGCCCGCTCCGGCCGCCAAGCCGGCGCCCGAGCCCGCCCCGCGCCGGCAGGAATTGGCGAAAGCGCCACTGCCGTCGCGGCCCACGGCGCCGGCGCAGGAACGCAGCGCCGAGCGTCCGGTGCTGAAGGACGAAGATTCGCGAGCGCTGGCCAAGAGCGGGCCGCAACAAACCGAATCGGCAAGGGCCGCCGACACCGCAGCCGCGCCTCCCCCACCGGGCCTTGCGAGCGCGCCCGCCGCCGGCGCGGCTGCGGGCACGCCCACCGAGCAGATGGCCCGGTCGACGGCGCCGGCAGCGCCGAGTGCGGCTGCGCAACGTGCCGAGCCGCCGGCGCCGGGACTCTGGACGCACGCGCGCATAGCCGGTGCGGGCCGGAGCGTGGACATCGAACGAAGCCAGGCCCCGCGCCTGCGGGAGTTGCTGTCAGCCGTAGAGCGTGGCGCCCAGGGGCAGGAGCCGCTGGAGGGTGACGTGACGGCCAGCGTGGAGCTCAGCCGCGAGGGAGTGGTCGTCGACGTGCTCGAAATCATCGGCACGCAGATCCGCTGGACACGCCACCGAGCCGGTGAGCGATCGTCTTTCATCGTGAAGCCCGATCCCACGCAACTCCAGGCGCTCATGTCCGAGATCGACCGCCTGCTCGGCCGCTGAGCGGCGGACGCGTTTACTGGTGCTTGAACTGCGCCTTGCGCTTGTTCACGAACGCATCCATGCCTTCCTTCTGGTCGGTGGTGGCGAACAGCGCGTGGAAGATGCGGCGCTCGAACATCACGCCGTCCGACAGGCCGCTCTCGAACGAGCGGTTCACCGACTCCTTGGCCGCCATCACGGCAATCTGCGAGAACTCGCAGATCGTGAGCGCCGCGCCCAGCGCTTCATCCATCAGCTTGTCCAGCGGGACGACGCGGCTGGCGAGGCCTACGCGCTCGGCTTCGTCCGCATTCATCATGCGCGACGTTAGGATCATGTCCATCGCCTTGGACTTCCCCACGGCGCGCGGCAGTCGCTGGGTGCCGCCCGCGCCCGGGATGATGCCCAGCTTGATCTCGGGCTGGCCGAACTTCGCGTTGTCGGCGGCGATGATGAAGTCGCACATCATCGCCAGCTCGCAGCCGCCGCCCAGGGCGAAGCCACTCACCGCCGCGATCACCGGCTTGCGGATCGAGCGTATCGTCTCCCAGTTGCGCGTGATGTAGTCGCCCTTGTACACGTCGGCGAAGCCGTAGCTTGCCATCGCGCCAATGTCCGCGCCAGCCGCGAAGGCCTTCTCGCTGCCGGTGACGATCATGCAGCCGATGGCCTCGTCGGCGTCGAAGGCCTTGAGTGCGGCGCCTAGCTCGTCCATCAACTCGTTGTTCAGCGCATTGAGCTGCTTGGGACGGTTCAGCGTGACGATGCCGACCTTGCCGCCTTCGGAGCGGACCTCGATGTGTTCGTAGGCCATGGGGAATCTCCTTGTATTGAATTTTTCGACTATACCCAAGGGCGAAATTAGCCGACCGCGTGGTCGGCTAATGGTAGAGTAATGTCGAAAGACTGGCCTGAGCCATTAACAATGGAGCCTCCGATGACCGAAGAATCCGTCCTCTACGAAACCCGCGGCGCGGTGGCGCTCGTCACGCTCAACCGGCCTCAATCGCTCAACAGTTTCACGCGCGCCATGCACCAGGCACTCTGGTCTGCGCTCGACAAGGTGGAGGCGGACAAAGCGATCCGAGCCGTAGTGATCACCGGCGCGGGTCGGGGCTTTTGCGCCGGCGCCGACCTTGCGGAATTCGACTTCGAGCCGGGCCCCGACCTGGTCAAGCGCGCCGACCCCGGCCCCGTCATCGAGCAGGCGTTCAACCCCACGGTGCGCAAGCTGCAGGCCTTGCGCGTTCCCACGGTGGCCGCAGTGAATGGCGTGGCGGCTGGCGCGGGCGCGTCGCTCGCCATGACCTGCGATCTCGCGGTGGCAGCGCCCAGCGCGAGTTTCATCCAGGCCTTCAGCAAGATCGGCCTGATCCCCGACGCCGGCGGCACATGGTTTCTCATCAAAAAGCTTGGGCTCGCGCGGGCCATGGGCGCGGCGATGCTCGGCGACAAGCTGAGCGCCAGTGACGCCAAGGAATGGGGAATGATCTGGGACGTCGCGCCGGAGGGCGAGGATTGCATGGAGACCGCGATGAAGCTGGCGCAGCGGCTGGCCACCATGCCAACCCAGGCGCTGGTCGCCACCCGGCACTTGCTGCGGGGCGCGGCCGCGCGTGACCTGGACGCGCAGCTCGACGCGGAGCGCGAGATGCAGTCGTCGCTTGGCAAGACGCACGACTACATCGAGGGCGTGATGGCCTTCCGCGAGAAGCGACCGGCGCAGTTCAAGGGCGAATGACGATGAATGACAGAGAGCTCGCCGCCCGCGTGGGCGAGGCGATGTTCGCAGTGGACCGCGCCACCAAGGACCTGCTGGGCATCCAGCTCGTAAGCTGCGAGCCGGGCCGGGCCGTGATGCGCATGACGGTGCAGGAGTCCATGCTCAACGGCCACGACATCTGCCACGGTGGCCTGATCTTCACGCTGGCCGATTCCACCTTTGCCTACGCCTGCAACAGCCGCAACGTGAACACCGTCGCCGCCGGCTGCAGCATCGAATTTCTCAAGTCCGGCAAGACGGGCGACGTGCTGACGTGCGAGGGCGTGGAGCGCGTGCTCCAGGGCCGCCATGGCATCTACGACATGACCGTCACCAACCAGGACGGCGAGGTGGTCGCGGTGTTCCGCGGCAAGAGCACGCAGATCAAAGGCTACGTGATCCAAGGGGCTGCATGAAGAGTTTTCCGCTGGAGCCGATCGAGAAAGCCGGCACGGACGAGCTGCGGGGCCTGCAGTTGAAGCGCCTGCAGGCGACGCTGCTCCACGCGTACCGCAACTCGCCGGCGTATCGCGCCAAGTTCGACGCGGCCGGCGTGGCACCGGAAGATTGCCGCTCGCTCGCCGACCTCGCGAAATTCCCGTTCACTACCAAGCACGACCTGCGCGCGCACTATCCCTTCGGGATGTTCGCGGTGCCGCGCGAAGAGTGCGTGCGCATCCATGCGTCCAGCGGAACCACGGGAAAGCCCACGGTCGTGGGGTACACGAAGAACGACATCGACACCTGGGCGGCCGTGATGGCGCGCAGCATCCGCGCCGCCGGTGCGCGGCCGGGCGACCTGGTCCATGTGAGCTACGGCTACGGCCTCTTTACGGGCGGGTTGGGCGCGCACTACGGTGCCGAAAGGCTGGGCCTGACGGTGGTGCCGTTCGGTGGCGGCCAGACGGAGCGCCAGGTGCAGCTGATCAACGATTTCCGGCCCGACATCATCATGGTGACGCCCAGCTACATGCTGGCCATCGCCGACGAGTTCGAGCGGCAGGGGCTCGATCCCGCGCAGTCCAGCTTGCGCCTGGGCATCTTCGGCGCGGAACCGTGGACCAACGACATGCGCATGGCGATCGAAAAGCGCATGGGCATGGACGCCGTTGACATTTACGGCCTGTCGGAAGTCATGGGCCCGGGCGTGGCCAACGAATGCGTCGAGACCAAGGACGGTCCGACGATATGGGAGGATCATTTCTATCCCGAGATCATCGACCCGGAAACCGGCAAGGTGCTGCCCGACGGCGAGTTCGGCGAACTGGTGTTCACCAGCCTGACCAAGGAGGCGCTGCCCATCATCCGCTACCGTACGCGTGACCTCACGCGGCTCTTGCCCGGCACGGCACGCACCATGCGCCGCATGGAAAAGATCACCGGCCGCAGCGACGACATGATGATCCTGCGCGGCGTCAACGTATTCCCAACGCAGATCGAGGAGCTGATCCTGAAGCGCGCCGAACTCGCGCCCCACTACCAGTGCATCCTTGGCCGCGACGGCCCGCTCGACACGCTCACCGTGGCGGTGGAAACGCGCCCCGGCATTTCTCCCGAGAGCCTGGAGGCGCGTGGCGCCGCCAAGATGCTGGAGCACGAGATCAAGGTGTACGTCGGCACGTCGGTGCGCGTGGACTTGCGCGCCGAAGGCGGCATCGAGCGCAGCCAAGGCAAGGCCAAACGCGTGCTCGACCAGCGCAAGTAAGCCTCAGCGCTGCTCTATCTTGTCGACCATCAGGTCGACGTAGGTCGCGTCGCCCATGGCGACGCGTATGCGCACCGGCAGGTACTGCAGGCTCGGCGCGATCCAGATCTCGGCCGTGATGTTTCCTCGCGGGTTGGTGATGCGGCGCGGCTTCAGGTGAAATGCGTCAATGTTGCCGAGACTTGGCGAATGCAGCGTCTCCTGGCCGACGATGTCGTAGGTCCACAGGTCCACGCCGCCGGGGCGCGCCAGCCAGATGCTCACGCTGCGCCCCACCTCCAGTGGGTCCTGGCCGGTGGCGAACCGGTGGCCCAACTCGACGAACTGGCTGGCCGTATCCTGCACGCCTTGCGGGCGAGGGATGCTGCGCCCGTCATTGAGCACGACGTCCGAATCGCCCAGCTTCGCTGCGCGTGGACCGCTGCGGCGCAGCTCTTCGTATGCCCGCGGGAACAGGCCCTGCGGCGTCACCTCGCCCTGACTGGTGAGTACCAGCGACGCCAGCAGTGTCACGTCGATTTCGATGCGCGCCTGGTAGCGCTCCCCCTCGCGTTGCCATTGCACGTGTGCGCTGCCATGCAGCTCGCCGCTGCGGAATTGGCCGCCGAGGCGGTAGTTCAGGCGTGTGTCTGCCGGCCATATATCGAGCGCGGCGTTCGTGGTGCTCGCTGCCGATGCGGCGGGTTCAGCCGGTGAAGCCGCGCTTGCGGCCGGCTCCGCCGGCGGCGCAAGGGCTTGCTGCTCGGGCGCCGGCTGCGGCGGCTCCTCCCCAGGCGCGGGGGAGGCCTCGGCCTGCGCGAGTTCCTCCGGCTCCGAAGCGACCTTCTCCGGCGCGGGCGCCGCGGGCAAGGGCCGCGTGGACGCGACGACGCGCCGCTTGGCCGGTGCTCCGGCGCCGACGGCGGAGACCGGCACGGCCGCAGGCGCTTCCTGCTGCAGGACGCGAGTGAACATCGGCGTGGCCAGCGGCTGCAGGAGGCTCGTTTGCTGCAACTGGCCGGCGAGCCATTCGATCGCGGCCATGTGGAGCAGCAGCACGACCGCCAGCAGCGCCAGCAGCCGCCCGCGTGACGCGTTCAGGTGTGTGCGGCCAGCCATGGCTGGGCCCGGGCGGCGTCTCGCTGCACCAGCCGCCATGTAGTAACGACAGGCAATGCCAGCTCCAGCCGCATCAGGCGACGGTCGCGCGCGACCAGCACCGTCACCTTCTTGTGAGGGCCCGCGTAGAACAGCAGGTCGTCCAGCTTCGTGAGCCGCCAGCCCGTGCCGGCTACTTCGACGCCCAGCAATTCGTCGTTGGCCGCCATTCCCGCCTGTTCCGAGGCTCCGCCGCGCAGCACCGTCTTGAGCAAGATTCCCGAGCTCTCGGTGACACGCAGGCCCAGGCGTTGTTGCAGTTGCGCCGGCTCTTCGAGCACCACGATGCCGTGCGGCTGCAGCAATTCCTCCAGGGGAAGCTCGCGCGTGCCGTGCACCCACGCCGCGATTTCGCGTGTAAAGGCGCGGCCGCCCAGCTCTTTCAGCACCGCCGCGAAATCGGCCTCGGTCATGGGGCCGGCCTTGCAGCGCAGCCACAGGGCGCGCATCACCTCGTCCAGCGTGGTGTGGCCCTCCGCGCGCAACGTGAGGTCGAAGCACAGCGCCACCAGCGCGCCCTTGGTGTAGTAGCTCACCGTGGCGTTGGCGGTGTTCTCATCCTGCCGGTAATACTTCACCCAGGCATCGAAGCTGGCCTGCGCCACGGGCTGCACGTCGCGTCCCGGCGTCTGCAGAACCTGGTTGATGGTCTTGTTCAGCAGCCTGAGATACGTTGCATCGTCGATCAGGCCGGCGCGGCGCAGCAGCAGGTCGTCGTAATAGCTCGTGAAGCCCTCGAAGAACCAGAGCAGCTGCGTGTAGTTCTCTCGTGCGTAGTCGTAGTGCGTGAACTCGGCCGGGCGAAGGTGCTTGACGTTCCAGGTGTGGAAATATTCGTGGCTGATGAGGCCCAGCAGGGTGACGTAGCCGTCGGTCTGGCGCGCCTCGCCCAGGCGCGGCAGGTCGCGCCGCGATGCGATCAGCGCCGTGGAGTTGCGGTGCTCGAGCCCGCCGTAGCCGTCGTCGACGCAGTTGAGCAGGAAGAGGTAACTCTTGTGCGGCGGCCGCTTGCGGTCATGCCAGAAGCGGATCTCGGTCTCGCAGATCTTGTGCACGTCGGCCAGCAAGCGCGCGCTGTCGAACGATTCGCCCGCGCCCGCCACCACGAGGCGGTGCGGCACGCCGCCAGCCTTGAACTCGGCGCTCCAGAAAGTGCCCATTTCCACAGGGCAGTCCACCAGCTCGTCGTAGTCGGTCGCGAGGTAGGTGCCGAAGCCTCGCTTGCCTACCCGATGGGGCGAGAGGCCGGTGGCGGCTTCCCAATGCGCGATCGACTTGTCGGCAACCAGCTCGAGCGAGTGCACGGACTGCTCCTGCCCATGCACTTTCAGGCACAGGCTGGTGCCGTTGAAGAACCCGCGCTGGGTGTCAAGCCAGGCGCTACGCACGGAGTTGTCGAAGGCATAGACCTCGTAGGTGAGCACCAGCGCGCTGCTGGGCACGCATTCGACTTGCCAGGTGTGTTTGTCCAACTGCTGCGCCGTGACGGGGCGATTGTCCTGCCGGGCGGTGAGGCGCTGCAAGTTTTTGGAGAACTCGCGCACCAGGTAGCTGCCGGGAATCCACACCGGGAGCGAAACGACTTGTTGCGCGGCAGGCTGGTCGATGCTGAGCGTGATTCGAAAAAGATGGGCGTGCAGGTCCGCGGCTTCGACCCGATAGTGCACGTTGGCGCCGCGGGGAGGCGATGCGGTCACTGTTTGACGGCGGCGAGGAGTTTTTCGACCTGCTGGGCGGGAATGGCCCCCGGCACGCGTGTGCCGTCGGCGAACACCATCGTCGGCGTGCCGGTAATCTTGTACTTGCGGCCGAATTCGACGTTGCGCGCCAGGGCCGTGCTGTCGCAGCTTGCCGCCGCCGGCAACGCATCGCGCACCATCCAGTCCAGCCAGGCCTTCGCCTTGTCCTTTGCACACCAAAGGTTACGTGACTTTTCGGTGGAATCGGGGCCCAGGATCGGGTACAGGAACATGTGGATGGTGACGTTGTCCACCTTCTGCAGGTCGCGCTCGAAGCGCTTGCAGTAACCGCAGTTGGGGTCTTCGAACACCGCGATCTTGCGCTTGCCGTTGCCGCGCACGACGGTGAATGCGTCCTTCAGCGGAAGCGCGGCGAAGTCGATGGCGAGCAGTTTTTCCTGGCGCTCCTCGGTGAGGTTCTGCTGCCGCTTGGTGTCGATCAGCTGGCCGTGCAGCAGGAAGTTGCCTTCCGCGTCTGTGTAGTAGAGATCGGTGCCCACGCGCACCTCGAAGAGGCCGGGCATCGGGGTCTTGCCGACCTCGTCGATCTTGCCCATCTGCGGCAGGCGCTCCGTGAGGTTCTTTCGAATGGCGGCTTCCTGCGCCTGCGCGCTTGCCACGAAGAGGGCAACGGAGGCGATGACTGCCAGGGCAGCGGTCTTGGTCGGTTTCATTTTTGTTCCATCACTAAATTCAATGCCGGCCCATGGCCTGGCGCGCTACCCAATCCTTCAGCGGGCCGCTGTGGTCGAACCCGGTCATGCCCCAGTTGCGCAGGCTGGCCCAAGGCTCGGCCTGCTGCGCGAAGAGCTGCTGCAGGCCGTCCGTCGCGGCCCCCATCGCCAACACATCGGCCTTGCGGGAGCGTTCGTACCTCCGCAGCAGTTTCAGGTCGCCGACGCTACGCCAATATTCGCGTTCGTGCAGCACGCGGGCCAATTCCTTCGCATCCGCGAGCCCCAGGTTAAGGCCCTGGCCGGCCAGCGGGTGCACCGTGTGCGCCGCATCACCCGCCAATACCCACCCTGGCCCGCACCAGTGATCGGCCTGCGCCAGCTGCAGCGGCCAAGCCGCTCGCTCGCTCGCCAGCTTCAGCGTGCCCAGCGCTCCATGGCTGGCCGTGTTCAGTTCAGCCTCGAACGCGGGCGCATCCAGCGCCAGCAGCCCTGGAGCCCGCTGCTCATGAACTGACCAGACAATGGCGACCGAGTTCCCCTCGGCTGCCCTGCCCGTGCCGCCAAGCGGCAGGAAAGCCAGTATTTCGCTGTTGGCGAACCACTGCCGCGCCACGAATCCATGGGGTTTTTCACAGTGCAGGCGTGCCGCGATGGCCCGTTGCGGATAGGGCGTGACCCTGTAGCGCACGCCGAAATCGGCGCGGGTGGTGCTGGCCTTGCCTTCGCACACCGCGGTGAGGGGCGCTTGCTGGGGCGCGTCCAGCCACTCGACCAGTGGCTGGTAGCGCAAGGCATCGGCCAGCCGCTCCTGCAGGGCCTGGACGTCGACGATCCACGCCAGCGCCGGCACCGCCTGCGCCTGTGCACTGAACTGCAATTCGCCGCCATCGTCGCCATGCACGTGCATGGCTTGTACTGGCGTCGCGTGCTGCTCGTCCGGCCATGCGCGCAGCTTCTCCAGGAGTGTGCGGGAGGCTGCGTTGAGCGCGTAGGCGCGCACGTCGCTGGCAGCGCCTCCGGTGAAAGGGGGCTGGCGGACAAGCCCGACATGGAGCCGATCGCGCGCCAGTAGCAGGGCCAGCGTCCGGCCGACAATCCCGGCGCCGCGGATACATACATCTAGTGGTTGCGGCATGGGGGGATTGTAGGAGCGGGGCATCAGCGGGGCATGGGCGGGGCACAATCGCGGGTGGCCCCGAGCGGGCACTAACCCAAACGTCATCAAGCCATGAGTTCCACATCACCCGAGGTCAGCGCGAAGATCTCGCGCCTGTTCGTCTACCCCGTCAAGTCCTGCGCCGGCGTCGAACTCACCGAAGCCGTGCTGACGGAAGCCGGCCTGGACCTGGACCGCGCCTGGATGGTGGTGGATGATAAGGGTGAATTCGTGTCGCAGCGCGAACTGCCTCGCATGGCGCTGGTGCGCCCGCAGCTCAAGCATTACGAGGTGGTGCTGCGCGCGCCCGGCATGCTGGCGCTGCACCTGAACATAGAGGGAGTGGAAGCGCCGGTGCGCGTTCGGGTATGGGACGATGAGGTCGCGGCTTTCGATATGGGCAATGTTGCGGCCCAATGGTTCAGCGATTTTCTGGGGCAGAAGCTTCGTCTGGTGCGATTCGATCCCGAGTCTCAAAGGCTCTCCGACATGAAGTGGACGCAAGGCGAGGCGGCGCCCAATCAGTTCAGCGACGGCTTCCCGTTGCTGCTGGCGAGCGAGGCCTCGCTGGGCGAACTCAACCGGCGGCTGGCCGAGGCGGGCCACCCGCCGGTCGGCATGGAGCGCTTTCGCCCTAACATCGTCTTGGCCGGCATCGACGCCCACGACGAGGACCGGCTGGACGTCATTCGCATCGCCGCTGGCGAGGAAGTGCTCTTGCGACCAGTCAAGCCGTGCCCGCGCTGTCCGATTCCCAACATCGATCCGGCGACGGCGCAGGTCAGCCCCGAGGTGAGCGACACGCTGCAGGCTTACCGGAGGAGTGAGATAGTGGGCGGCGCCGTGGCGTTCGGCATGAACGCGATCGTGCAGAAAGGCGCGGATCAGACGTTGCGCGTGGGGCAGGACGTTACGGCCGACTGGCGCTTCGACTGACGTCGTCTTCGCCGCAACCGAGCCATCGCATACACTTTCCGGCTTGATTTGCTGGAACTGACATGAGCTTGAAGTGCGGGATTGTAGGTTTGCCCAATGTTGGGAAATCGACCTTGTTCAACGCCTTGACCAAGGCCGGCATCGCCGCGGAAAACTACCCTTTCTGCACGATTGAGCCGAATGTGGGCATCGTGGAGCTGCCCGATCCCCGCCTGGCCAAACTGGCGGAAATCGTCAAGCCTGAGCGAGTCGTGCCGGCCATAGTCGAGTTTGTCGATATCGCGGGCCTGGTGGCCGGCGCCAGCAAGGGCGAGGGCCTGGGCAACCAATTCCTGGCGCACATCCGGGAAACCGACGCCACCGTTAACGTGGTGCGGTGTTTCGACGACCCGAACGTCATCCACGTCGCAGGCAAGGTCGACCCGGTGTCCGACATCGAAGTCATCCAGACCGAGCTGTGCCTGGCCGACCTGGGCACGGTGGACAAGACACTGCAGCGCTCGATCAAGGCGGCCAAGTCCGGCAACGACAAGGAGGCCGCGAAGCTGGTGCAGGTGCTGACCAAGGTGCAGGCGGCGCTGAACGAAGGCCAACCGGCGCGAAGCCTGAAGCTTACCGACGAGGAAAGTGCGACCCTCAAGCCCCTGTGCCTCATCACCGCCAAACCGGCGATGTTCGTGGCCAACGTGCACGAAGACGGATTCAAGGACAACCCCTACCTGGACAACTTGCGCGAGTACGCGGCGAAGCAGAACGCACCCGTGGTGGCGATCTGCGCGAAGATGGAAGCCGAGATGGCCGACATGAGCGATGAGGACAAGCAGATGTTCCTGGCCGAGATCGGGCAGGACGAGCCGGGGCTCAATCGCCTGATCCGTTCGGCGTTCACGCTGCTGGGACTGCAGACCTACTTCACGGCCGGCGTGAAGGAAGTGCGGGCGTGGACCATCCATATCGGAGACACCGCGCCACAGGCCGCAGGCGTGATCCACACCGATTTCGAGCGCGGTTTCATTCGCGCGCAAACCATCGCGTTCGACGACTTCATCGCCTACAAGGGCGAGCAGGGTGCCAAGGACGCGGGCAAGATGCGCAGCGAAGGCAAGGAGTACGTCGTCAAGGACGGCGACGTGCTGAACTTCCTCTTCAACGTCTGAGCATCAGGCGGCCTTCGCCGCCACGAACGCGAAAGCCGCCGTGGTGTTGCGGATGCGCGCATCTTCCGCGGCGTTGGGGTTGCGCGTGACCAGCCGGCCGGCGCGCCACCACAGCTTGTGCAATGCTTCCACGGGAAACATCACCGCCCGGGTGAGCGGGCGTGGCATGCGCGGAAATAGCGCCATGCTCGCCTGTGCCTGCAAGCCCGTCCAGTCCTGGCTGGGCGCGAGCCGCTGTACCGCAAATCCCGCGTGCTGCAGCAGGTTGAGGGCACCCAGGTGCGTGTGATGAAAGTAGCCGCCGTCGTGGAAAGGTTCCAGAAAAGCAACTGTTCCGAGGAACAGGCCGCCAGGCTTCAGCACGCGATGCACTTCGTTCGCCACGACCCAGGGGAAGCGGAACAGGTGAAGGGCGGCGAGGCTCAACACAAATTCGAAGCTCTCATCGCGAAACGGCAGCGCGTGGGCGTCGCCCAGCAACGTTGCGCGCGATGCCTCGTCGTAATCCATCCCAACCCATTCGAAACCGGCTCGCTCGGCGAGGACGCGATGCGGTGCCTGGCCGCACCCCAGGTCGAGCATGAGGCTGCCTGGCTCGCGGGCTTTTGGAAAGTAACTCATGAACTCGGGCGTGACGTGCTGGGGCACGGCGATGCCCGTGAAGTCGACTTGTGGCGCCGAACTCGCAACGAGCGGTTCTATCCGCAAGGAGGGGTCGACCGCCAATGGCGTGCCGAGCTCGAAGCAGAGCTCGCGGGCCTTCGAGCGCTGCAGCCGCAGGTCGAGAGTGCCGGCGGCCGTGCGCGCATAACGCTGGCCGCAGCCGGCGCATTGAGCGCTTCCGTCCCCTTGGACCTGAAGGTTTTGGCCGCAAAAGCCGCAGGCCAGGACAGCGCGCAGGTTGATCGAATCCGCAGGGTCTGGCATTCACCTCTCCTAATTAGGGAATACGTACAGCAGCGCGGTGGTCATGGTGACATAGCGCAGCAACTTGCCGATCAACATGTAGCCCAGGCACGGCCAAAAGCGCAGTTCAAGCCATCCGGCCACGGCGCACAGCGGGTCGCCCACGATGGGCAGCCAAGCGAGCAGGCAGGCCTTCGGGCCGAGGCGTTCGAGCCAGTCGAGTGCCTTCACATGCGATTTCGAATGCCGGTATTTGTCGACCGCTTCGCGCGCGCCGTAGCCCATCCACCAGTCGACAGCGCCGCCTAACGTATTGCCGGCCGTTGCGACCAGGATCGCGCTCCAGAACAGGTCGGGGTTGAGCTTGAGCAGGCCGAACAGCGCGGGCTCGGAGCCCACCGGCAGCAGCGTGGCCGAGACAAAAGCGGCCAGGAACAGCGTGCTCAATCCGTACTTTGGCAGGGCAAGCACCGCTAATAGGGGATCGAGCCAGTCGAGCATTCGTTCTTGGTTTGCCGGTGGACGCGCTGTCGGGATGGTTGAGGCTCAGTATAGGCAGTGGCGCTCCGTGAATTTGTAGGCGCCTAGCAGTATTTCATTTCAATGGCTGAAACGCCGCGGGCATACAATCGTGCCTCATTTTTCAGCACCAGCGCTTTTCCCTTTCGCATGAACATCGGCCCATACTCCCTCGCGAACAACCTGTTCGCGGCACCGATGGCAGGCGTCACGGACCGTCCTTTCCGCCAGCTGTGCCGTAAGCTCGGCGCCGGCTACGCGGTGAGCGAGATGGTCACGTCGCGCCGTGAGTTGTGGAACAGCCTGAAGACATCGCGGCGCGCGAACCACGAGGGCGAGCCTGGTCCGATCGCGGTGCAGATCGCCGGGACCGACGCCACCATGATGGCCGAGGCGGCGGCCTACAACGTCGACCGGGGCGCGCAGATCATCGACATCAACATGGGCTGCCCCGCCAAGAAGGTCTGCAACAAGTGGGCGGGCTCCGCGCTGATGCAGGACGAGGCGCTCGCCCGGCTGGTGCCGTGAGCACCGCAATGCAGTTGCACTTGCGCGCGCATTCGAGGATTGCGGCGTTCAGATGCTCACCGTGCACGGCCGCACGCGCGAGCAAGGCTACGGCGGCCATGCCGAATATGACACCATTGCCGCGGTGAAGGCCGCGGTGCGCGTGCCCGTGGTCGCGAACGGAGACATCGAAACGCCGGCGAAGGCGCGCGAAGTGCTCGCTTACACGGGCGCCGACGCGATCATGATCGGCCGCGCAGCGCAGGGCCGGCCCTGGATCTTCCGGGAGATTGCGCATTTCCTCGCGACCGGCAGGCAACTCGCGCCGCCGCTTGTCGCCGACGTGCGGCGCATGCTGCTGGAGCACCTGCAGGATCACTATTCGCTGTACGGCGAGTACAGCGGCGTACGCAGCGCGCGCAAGCACATCGGCTGGTACGTCAAGCAGTTGCCGGGCGGAGTCGCCTTCCGCTCGCGCATGAATCCGATCGAGGACTGCGCGGAGCAACTCCGGGTGGTCGGGGAGTTCTTCGACGAGCTGGGCCGCGGCATGGACCGTATGCCGGCGCCAGGGGAAGAGAAAATAATGGAAGGGGTGGAAGCAGTCGCATGAGCAAGAAACACATAGAAGAATGCGTACGCGCCAGCCTGGAAGGCTATTTCCGGGACCTGCGCGGCACCGAGCCCGATGGCATGTACGAGATGCTGGTGAAGGTGGTCGAAAAACCGCTGCTGGAAGTCGTCATGGCCAAGGCGGACCAGAACCAGTCCAAGGCAGCGGAGTGGCTCGGCCTGAACCGCAACACGCTGCGCAAGAAGCTCGTCGAGCACCGGCTTCTCAAGTAACAACTACGCGGGGCTCCCAGTCGCCCCGATTCATCATGCAAGCACTTATTTCCGTTTCCGACAAAACCGGCATCGTCGAGTTCGCCCGCGCGCTCCACGCGCTGGGAATCCGTCTCGTTTCCACCGGGGGCACCGCCCGGCTCCTGGCCGAGCAGGGCCTGCCCGTCACTGAAGTGGCGCAGGTCACCGAGTTTCCCGAGATGCTCGACGGGCGGGTGAAGACGCTTCACCCGAAGGTGCACGGCGGCCTGCTCGCGCGGCGCGAGCTGCCCGAACACATGGCGTCGCTCAAGGCCCATGGCATCGAGACCATCGATCTGCTGGTGGTCAACCTCTACCCGTTCGAGGCGACAGTGGCCAAGCCGGGCTGCACGCTGGAAGACGCGATCGAGAACATCGACATTGGCGGCCCCGCGATGGTTCGCTCCGCAGCGAAGAACTGGAGGGATGTGGGCGTGTTGACCGACGCGTCGCAGTATCCCGTGGTGCTGGAGGAGCTGAAGACAGCCGGCAAGCTGTCGGACAAGACGCGCTTTGCGCTGTCTGTTGCGGCTTTCAACCGCATCAGCAACTACGACGCGGCCATCAGCGACTATCTCTCCAGCATCCAGGAGGACGGCTCGCGCAGTGTCTTCCCGGCGCAGGCCAATGGCCGCTTCGTGAAGCTGCAGGACCTGCGCTATGGCGAGAACCCGCACCAGCAAGCCGCGTTCTACCGCGACCTGAACCCGGCTCCCGGCTCACTCGTCACGGCGCGCCAGCTGCAGGGCAAGGAGCTGTCGTACAACAACATCGCCGACGCGGATGCCGCCTGGGAGTGCGTAAAGGGCTTCCCTGAGACGGCGTGCGTCATCGTGAAGCACGCCAATCCGTGTGGCGTCGCCGTGGGCAAGAACGTGCTCGAGGCCTACAGCAAGGCACTCAAGACAGACCCGACGTCTGCTTTCGGCGGCATCATCGCATTTAACCGCATCGTCGATGGCGCAGCCGCGCAGGCCGTGGCGAAGCAATTCGTGGAGGTGCTGATGGCGCCGGGCTTCACCGACGAAGCACTGGCGGCGTTCAAGACCAAGGTGAACGTGCGCATCCTGCAGATCGCGATGCCGCCCGGTGGCGCGAGCGACTGGGACAACGGGCGCAACGCAATGGACATCAAGCGCGTCGGCTCGGGCCTGCTGATGCAGACCGCCGACAACCGCGAGCTATCCCTGGCCGAGCTCAAGGTGGTGACGAAGATACAACCGACCCCCGAACAATTGCAGGACCTGCTGTTTGCCTGGAAGGTCGCGAAATTCGTCAAGTCCAACGCCATCGTGTTCTGCAAGGATGGCATGACGATGGGGGTGGGCGCGGGCCAGATGAGCCGGCTCGATTCCGCCCGTATCGCGGCGATCAAGGCGCAGCACGCGGGCCTGACGCTGCAGGGCACGGCTGCGGCGAGCGACGCGTTCTTCCCGTTCCGCGATGGCCTGGATGTGATCGTGGACCAGGGCGCGAGCTGCGTGATCCAGCCAGGCGGCAGCATGCGCGATGCCGAAGTGATCGCCGCCGCCGACGAGCGCGGCGTGGCGATGGTTTTCTCAGGCGTGAGGCATTTCCGTCACTAAGCCCGCGGTCAGGCCCGCGGTGACATGCCCTTAAATACATCTTTCGCCGCCGAGATAGTTTCTGCCACGTCTGCTTCGGAGTGGGCGGCGCTAACGAAACCGGCTTCGTAGAGGGCCGGCGCGATGTAGATGCCGCGGTCCAGCAGGCCGTGGAAAAGCTGATTGAAGCGCTGGCCGTCACTCTTCATCACCTGGGGATAGTTCTGCGGTAGTTCCGGCAGCAGGAAGAACCCGAACATCCCCCCTTCGCAATCCGCGCTGAAAGGGACGCCTTCCTCGGCGGCCGCAGCCTTCAAGCCGTCGACGAGTGTGCGTGTGCGCAACGCCAAAGCATCAAAAAATCCTGCTTTCCGGATTTCTTTCAAGGTGGCCAGGCCGCATGCCGTGGCCACCGGATTGCCCGACAAGGTGCCAGCCTGGTACACCGGGCCAAGCGGCGCCAGTTGCTCCATCACGGCCCTCGGCCCGCCGAATGCGGCCAGCGGCATGCCGCCGCCGATCACTTTGCCCAGCAGGCACGCTCGCTCGCACAAAATTCATGTTGCCCGCGATCGGCTCGATGATCAGGCAGGCGAGATCGGCTCCGTGCAGCGCGAAGGCTTCTTCAAGCTGCGCGATGTTGTTGTACTCGAGCACCAGGGTGTGCTGCACCACCTCGGGCGGTACACCTGCACTGGTGGGGTTCCCGAAGGTGGCGAGGCCCGAGCCCGCCTTCACGAGCAGCGCGTCGGCATGCCCGTGGTAGCAGCCCTCGAACTTGATCAACTTGCTGCGGCCCGTGGCGCCGCGCGCGAGCCGGACCACGGCCGGATGGCCATGCCCAAGGATCATCGGACCCCAGGAGCCGATGTAGTCGATGTGGCGCTTTTCATTCGCGTCCCAGAAGTACGCGCCTCGTGCGCGCGCGACGAAACGCGGCGTTCCGCCGACAGCGCGGAAAGCGCGCACGGGCGAATTCACGCCACCGGGGATAAGCTGCTTTGCGCGCTCGAACAATATTTCGTTTTGGTCCATGCTCGGTCTCAATTCGCAGCGGGTTTATTCGTGGTAGCCGTGGGTCCGGCTTTGCCGGTCCACTGGCTGCGCCCCCTGAGGGGGAGGCGCCGAAGGCGCTTCGGGGGGGAGTCAATGTTTCGTGTCATGGGCGGGCATGTCGAAGACCTGGAGGGCCTGCGCTTCTTCCTCGGTAAGGGGTTCGGTTTCGCCTTCGGGCTGGGCCCAGAACAGGCGGTCGGGCACGACGTTGCCCATGCCCGGGCGGAAGCCGGCGTCGAGGCAACGATCGAGGTAGCTGAGCGATTCTGTGGCGGCCGCGGAGAGGTCGGTACCGCTGGCCACCAGCGCGGCGAGCGCAGCAGAGAGCGTGTCGCCCGCGCCCTCGAACACGGCCTCGAAGCGCTCAAATTTTTCGCTGCACAACACGGCCTGCGGCGTGGCGAGCACGTTGTCGATGAATTGCTCCGGCAGCGGAATGCCCGTGACCAATGTATAGGGCACGCCCATCTCCGATGCGGCCTTCGCGATGTCGCGTCCGGTGGGGCTGCGATCGCTGCTCCAATCGGGCAGGAGCCAGCGCCACAGCGTGCTGTGGTTTCCTACCAACACGGTTGTCTGAGGCAGCATCAACTCGCGGAACGCATCGAGGTAAAGATCTATCTGGCCTTCGTCCCACCACGAGAGATTGGGCATGTAAGCTACCAACGGCACCTCAGCATAGTCCGCGGCAATTTCCGCGATGGTGCTGATCGCTTCGGGGCTGCCAACGAAGCCCACCTTGATCACCTGCACGGCGACGTCTTCCAGGATGGCGCGAGCCTGCTCCGCGATCACGTCCTCATCGAAAGCGAAATGATCGAACACCTCCGCGGTGTCTCTCGCATATGCGCCCGTAACAACAGGCAGCGCGTGCGCGCCTACCGATGCAATCGCTGTTACATCCGCAGCAAGCCCGCCAGCGCCGCTCGGATCGCTCGCGTTGAACACCATCACGCACGCGGGATTCGCGTCGTCGTCTTCCTGCTCGGGGTATACGTTGGTCTCGGGGGGAATGGGGTTTGTCATAGGCCAGAATCCTCTAGCCATTGGGAGGCTGTGTGGAAGGGCGGCAAAGGGCCTCGATACAATCGTTGCATTCTATTCGAAGGCCCTTTAAGCTGTGACCGATACGAAAACTTGGATGTGTCTGATTTGTGGGTGGATTTACGACGAAGCAGCCGGAGCCCCCGATCATGGCATCGCCCCCGGGACCCCGTGGTCCGAGGTGCCGATGAACTGGACCTGCCCCGAATGCGGAGCCCGCAAGGAAGATTTTGAGATGGTCCAGATTTAGCGGGCAACGTTGTTACATCTTCGGATGATGACGCGCCCAAGAAGTTACAAATGAGGAGCAGCGTCAAGTGAGCACGACTGGATTCAAAGTGCTGGTGATCGACGACAGCAACACGATCCGGCGCAGTGCAGAGATTTTCCTGAAGCAGGGCGGCCACGATGTATTGCTGGCCGAGGATGGTTTCGATGCGTTGGCGAAGGTCAACGACTACCAGCCCAACCTGATCTTCTGCGACATCCTCATGCCACGCCTCGACGGATACCAGACCTGCGCAATCATCAAGCGCAACGCAAAGTTCGCGAGCGTGCCCGTGGTGATGCTTTCGTCCAAGGACGGTGTTTTCGACAAGGCCCGAGGCCGCATGGTCGGCTCGCAGGACTACCTGACCAAACCGTTCACCAAGGACCAGCTGCTGCAGACAGTGCGCCAGTTCGGCGCCGCAAAAGAAGGAGTGATGTGATGTCGATTAAAAAAGTCCTCGTTGTGGATGATTCCAAGACCGAGCTGATGTTCATGACTGACCTGCTGCAGAAGAACGGCTTTTCGGTAAAGACCGCCGAGAACGCCGAGGAGGCCTTCCGGCGCCTGGCCGAAGAGAAGCCCGACCTGATCCTCATGGACGTCGTGATGCCCGGCCAGAACGGTTTTCAGCTCACGCGCGCCATCACGCGCGACCCGCTCTACGCCGATGTGCCCATCATCATGTGCACCAGCAAGAACCAGGAGACCGACCGTGTGTGGGGAATGCGCCAGGGCGCGCGCGACTACATCACCAAGCCGGTGGACCAGGACGAGTTGATGGCCAAGATCAAGGCGCTGAGCTGAAAAGCTATGGCCAACCGCGAAGCGCTCCGTGAACTTCAGAACCGGCTGGCAAGCCGGCTGCAGGCTGCCCGCGCAGAGGGCTTGCAGGCCTCGTGGCTGGCCGTGGAAGCCGCAGGCGCCAAGTATCTTTTTCCCCTGACCCAGTCGGGCGAGATCTTTCCCTTCGCCAGCCCCCAGGCAGTGCCTTATACCCAGGCGTGGTTCCTGGGCGTTTCCAACCTGCGCGGCGGCCTTTATGGCGTTGTCGACCTGGCCGGCTTCGTGGCGGGCCGTGCGCCCACCATGCGCTCGGACGCTACACGCGCCGAGTCCCGGCTTGTCGCGCTGAACGCGATACTCGAAGTCAATTGCGCCTTGCTGATCGACAGGCTCGCAGGCCTGCGGAACCTAGACGCTTTTTCTTCCTCCAGCGAACCCCCCGAGGGCGCGCCGGAATATTTCGGTAGCGGCTACACCGACACCCATGGAGCGTACTGGCAGGAGATCAACCTGCAGGCGCTATCGCAACAACCCCAGTTCCTGAGCATCAGCGCTTAAGTTTCCCCGGAAGGCCAGCATCATCATGTCCGTCGTTGACCAACTCAAAAACCTGTTCTCGAAGAAGTCGCCGGAACCCGCTGCGGAAACCAGTGGAGAGCTGAGCCTCGCCATGCCGGATGCCTCGGTCGACCCGATGTCGGCAACGGGTTCGAAGCACGCAGAAGGCATCGCCATTGCCATGGCCGACGAGGGCCCCGACACTGTCGCGGGCGAAGACTCTGTGGTGCCGCTCGATTCGATCCAGGAAGCCGAGCTGATCGATGTCCCCCTGCTCGGGCGGCGCACCATCATCACGCACCAGCGAATCCTGTTCACCTTGTTGGCCCTTGCCCTGGTGGTGCTGGGCTCCGTGGCCGTGTTCGCCGTGCGGCAGGCAGACACGGTCGCCCAGCAGGTGGCTGGTACCGGCCAGTCGCTGATGCAGTCGCAGCGTCTCGCGAAGTCGGTGTCGCAGGCGCTGGTGGGTAGCGCCCAGGCGTTTCCGGACGTGAAGGAAAGCGCCGATGTGCTCGCGCGCACGGTGCGCGGCCTGCAGGTGGGCGATGAAGCACTGCGCCTGCAGCCGGTGCTGGAGGAGTTCCAGCAAGACGTCTCGAAAATCATGCCCCTCATGGAGCGCGCCGAAAAGAACGCCGGTACCGTGATGGGCCAGCAGAAGATCCTGACGCAGGTGGGAAACGCCCTGCGCACCATTAACCGGCAGTCGTCCGACCTGTTGGAAATCGCGGAAACCGTTTCGTCGCTCAAGCTGCAGCAGAATGCGGCGCCAGCCGAGATCTCGGCCGCCGGCCAGCTTGTGATGTTGACGCAGCGTATCGGCAAGTCGGCCAACGAGTTCCTGACCATGGAAGGCGTGTCGCCCGAGGCGGTGTTCCTGTTGGGAAAGGATTTGAACTCGTTCAAGGAAATCGCGCAGGGCTTGCTGGACGGCAGTCCCGAGCTGCGCCTGGCCGGCTCGAAGGACCCGCAGACCCGCGAGCGCCTGGAAGCGCTGATGGCGCTGTACGAGCAGACCCGCACTCAGGCCGGCGCTATCCTGGGCAACCTGCAGGGCCTGGTGTCCGCGCGCGAAGCGCAGGCGGCGATCATTGCGGACAGCGAACCGCTGCGCCGCTCGATGGAAGAACTGCAGGGCAAGCTGTCCGCGCAGACTGGCCTGGGCGTCGGCGCCTTGGCCGCTCTGGGTATCGCCGCGGCGTTCGCCATCCTCTGTTCGGTCGGTTTGGCCTACGTGCAGTTGCAAGACAGCCGCAAGCGCCAGACGGTGGCCGAACAACAACGATTGGAAGCCGAGCAGCAAGAGCAGGAAGCCAAGCGCGTGAATGACGCCAATCAGGCCGCCATTTTGCGTCTGATGAACGAGCTGCAGACAGTGGCCGAAGGTGACCTGACGCAGGAAGCCACGGTGACCGAAGACATCACCGGCGCCATCGCTGACTCGGTGAACTACACGGTGGAAGAACTCCGGCAGTTGGTGGGCAACGTTCAGAACACGGCCACCAAGGTGGCACAGACGACGGCCCAGGTGGAAAGCACGTCCACCGAGCTGCTGGCGGCATCGACCGAGCAGCTGCGCGAAATCCGCGAAACCGGCCAGTCCGTGCTCGACATGGCAGGCCGCATCAACCAGGTGTCCGGCCAGGCGCAGGAGTCGGCCCAGGTGGCGCGGCAATCGCTGCTAGCCGCCGAGTCGGGTCTCTCGGCCGTGCAGAACGCCATCGGGGGCATGAATTCAATCCGGGACCAGATCCAGGAAACCTCCAAGCGGATCAAGAGGCTAGGCGAATCGTCCCAGGAGATCGGTGAAATCACCGAGCTGATTTCCGACATTACCGAACAGACGAACGTGCTGGCGCTGAACGCTGCCATTCAAGCGGCCTCGGCCGGTGAAGCCGGACGAGGCTTCTCCGTGGTGGCCGAAGAAGTGCAGCGCCTGGCTGAACGCTCCGCGGACGCTACGCGACAGATTTCGGCACTGGTGAAGGCCATTCAGACTGATACGCAGGATGCGGTGGCGGCCATGGAACGCTCGACCCAGGGTGTGGTGGAAGGCGCGAAGCTTTCGGACAACGCCGGTACCGCGCTGACCGAGATCGACCAGGTGTCACGCCGACTGGCGGAGCTGATCGAGCAGATCTCGGCCTCCGCCTCCAAGGAAGCTGAATCCGCCAACGTGGTGGCCGGCAACATCCAGCACATTTTTGCGGTGACGGAACAAACCGGAGAAGGCACGCGTTCCACGGCGCAGCAGGTGCGCGAGCTCTCGCGCATGGCCGAAGAGTTGCGCCAGTCGGTGTCGCGGTTCAAGATCGCATGAACGGAGCTCCCCCCCGGAGCGCCTGCGGCGCCTCCCCCTCAAGGGGGCGCCACCAGCGGCCCGGCCAAGCCGGTTCCGCGGTGGCCCCCGCACTGCACAGCACGGGTGAGTAATGGAAGCACCAACCGATATCGACGTCGCAACCAATGACTTGGGCCCATTGGCTTGGGTGCTGGACGAACTGCGCAAGTCTCTCGATTCGGCTTCCGCCGCACTGCGTCGGTTCGTGCGCGACACGTCACTCGCGCGTGGCTCGGACATGGCGTCAGTGGACGGCGGCCACCTGCGCATCGCGCGCCAGCAGCTGCATCAAGCCGTTGGCGCGCTCGAGATGGTGGGGCTGGGCGCGCCTGCCCACGTGCTGCGGTGCATGGAAGCGGCCGTACAGAAATTCGTCGAAAAGCCGGAGCTGTGTAACGAGGCCGCGTCCGCCAAGGTAGGCTTCGGCCGTTGCTCTGTTCCCGCAGTATCGCGACGTGCAGGAGCTGGCGGGCGCGGACCGTATTCATCCGGCCGACCTGTGGGGCATGGAGTGGCGATGGAACGATCCCGCGACGCCCCCGGAGCGCGAAGCCCGCGTGTACGACCCTGCCGTGCGCGCACGCATGGACCAGGCTGTGCTGAAGGTCGTGAAGACCGGAGATCCGCACGCAGCTCACGAGCTCACGAAGATCGGCCTGTCGCTCGCCGCCACGCAGGCCGCGCGCCAGCCGAGGATCTTCTGGAAGATCTGCGCGGCATATTTCGAAGCCGTCGGGCTGGGCTTGCTGCCGCTGGATATCTACGTGAAGCGCGCCGCCTCTCGCGTACTGCTGCAGTACGCATCGCTGGCCAAGGGCGAGTTGGGCGTTTCCGACCGCCTTGCGCAAGACCTGCTGTTCTTCTGTTCCCAGGCCGTCCCCGCCAACGAGGCCGATGCGCCTTCGCTAGTCGCTGTGCGCAAGGCATGGGGCTTGTCGCGGTCCACGACGGTGGACTACCAGACGGCACAGTACGGGCGGTTCGATCCGATCCTCCTGTCGCAGGCGCGCAAGCGCATCGTCGCGGCCAAGGAAACCTGGTCTGCACTCTCCGGCGGTGAAGTCGGCAAGCTCAAGGGACTTGCCGACCAGTTCCATCTGGTCAGCGACTCTCTCACCAAGCTTCATCCGCCCAGCGCCCTGCTGGCTGCTTCGCTGACCAATGTGATCGATGCGGTGGTGCGATCCGGCCGGCCACCCGGGGCTGAGCTGGCGATGGAAGTGGCTACGGCCGTCCTGTACCTCGAGGCGGCCTTCGAAGACCTCGATCCCGCGGATTCGGAACTGGCATTGCGCACCGGGCGCCAATGCGCCGACCCATCTCTCGCAAATGCGCGGCGTGCTGTCCGTGTTGGGCCTTGACCAGGCGGCGCAGGCCGTCCTGCGGATGCGCGAATCGGTCGAGGAAATCCTCGTCACGGAGATCGACGAAGAGCGAGCGCGTGCCGCAGGTACGTTCGACAAGCTCGGGAACAACCTGGGCGCTCTCGGCTTCCTGATCGACATGCTCAATTACCAGCCGTCGCTGGCCAAGAAGCTATTCGTGTATGACGACAGCACCGGCGAGCTACGGCCCCTGATGGGGCGCGCCGGCCAACCAGTTCCCGAGCGCGCGGACGACGTTGACGAATTGCAGAGCGAAGTGCAGGCTCTGGTCGCGCAGGTCGATCCCGCCGAATCGCGTGAACATCTCACGGCAAGGCTTGACAGCATCGCCGCGCAGGCCGTCCTGGCTGAGCAACCCGTGATCGCCCACCAGGCACGCGAAGCCGCCGCCGCCGTCGCAGCGGAAGATTCTGGCGCGACAGCCGCCGCGTTGAGCAACCTGGCCGCTTCGGTGCAGCAGGCCCCGCTCGCGGCAGCCTCCGCACCCGCCGAGCCCGACATCGAGGAGGATGACCTGCGCGACATCTTCCTGGAGGAAGCGCGTGAGGTTGTGCAGCATGGCTTGGCCGCATTGCAGGCATTGGCGTCGAATCCGCGCGACGTCTCCGAATTGACGACGTTGCGCCGCGCATTCCACACGCTCAAAGGCAGTTCCCGCATGGTAGGGCTGACGGAGTTCGGCGAAGCCGCATGGTCTTTGGAGCAGGTGCTCAACACCTGGCTGGCAGACCAGAAGCCGGCAGACGATGACCTGCGCAGGCTCGCTGGCGACGCAATGCGCGGATTCGGGCGCTGGACTGAAGACATTGCAGCCAACAACGATGGCATGTGGAAAGCCGGCATGTTCCGCGTCCCCGCTGACACAATGCGAACCGAACACCGTATGGTGCCGTTTGAGTTGCCGCAGGACGCGCCGGCAGCCCAGCCGATCGAATTTGATCTCGCCATCGATATTCCGGCGGTTGTCGAGCAAGAACCGCCAGAGCAATTCGAGGAGCCACCTTCCGCTGAGCTGGCAAGCCCTGAACCCGAATTGCATGCGCCCGGACAAACCGAGGCGGACGTGAGCGATGCGATTTCTTTCGACTTCGATATTGCCGCGCCTGTCTCGCCTGTCTCGGCGCTGACCGTGCCGTCCGAGTCGGAGTCCTTCGGCATCGATGTGATCCGCGCAGAGGCGCCGGATGGGATTGACATCAATTTCGATTTCGATCTGTCTCCCGATGTCCTGCAACCGCAAGTGGCCGTGGCCCCCGAAGCGCCGACGGAAATCGAGGGCATAGACTTCGCGAGCCTGTCGGCTGTTGCCGGACCGATGCCCGCGCAAAGTACCTCACAGGAGGTGCCCGTTGCCTCCGCGGCCGGCATTGAAGTTTCGTTCCCCGAGGCGGAGGGCGAACTCGACATGGACCTGGCCAATATCGGCTCTCCCACCGAGCCTTCGGAGCCGCTCCCGGTCGAAGCCGTCGAAGCCATGGAAGCTGTCGAGATTGCCGAGCCCATCGACGAACAGATCAAGGTCATCGGATCGTTGCGAATCGGCATTCCGCTCTACAACGTCTACCTCAACGAGGCGGATGAATGGTCCCGGCGGCTTGCAACCGAAGTTGCCGAATGGGCACTGGAGTTGACGCAACCCGTCCCAGATTCAGCAGTCGGCTTGGCGCATGCGCTTGCCGGAAGTTCTGCCACCGTTGGCTTCAACACCTTGTCCGACATTGCACGCGCGCTCGAAAGCGAGCTGATGCGCACGCAAAAGCTCGCCTACGGCACTCCACGGCACGGCAAGGCCTTCACCGACGCCGCCGAGGAAATTCGTCGACTGCTGCACCAGTTCGCGGCGGGGTTCCTCAAAGAACCCAATCCTGGCGTGATCCAGGCAATGCTCGCCCTGAAGGAGCTCGAGATACCGCAGCGCGCGGACCACCCCGAGGACGATTTCCTGGATGACGAATTCGCGGACCTTCCGCAGGATTCGCAACCCGCTTTCGAAGCCGAACAACTGCTGGAGCCGTTGCCTCCCGAACCGCTTGTGGCGCCCCCGGACGTGGGGCAGGCCCCGCCCTATGAGGCGCCTTCAGCTCTGGTTCCAGTGCCGTTTCAAAACGCGGCGCCGACCGCGCCCGTGGCGTCCGTCCGGACGATCACTGATGTGGGTGAGGACGAAGAAGACATCGACGTCGCCGACGCGATCGACCCCGACCTGTTCCCCATCTTCGAGGAGGAAGCGGTCGAACTCATGCCCCAGCTGGGCGGCGCCCTGCGCCAGTGGGCGGCGCGGCCGGACAACCGCAGTGCCCGTGATGAAACGCTGCGCGTACTGCACACACTCAAGGGCAGCGCAAGGTTGGCCGGTGCGCTGCGGCTTGGTGAACTCGCGCACCGAATGGAGTCCGAGATCGAGTACCTCGTCTCCAGGACCGTCGCCGTCGCCGATCTCGAAGCATTGCTGCACCGTTATGACAGCATGCAGGCGAATTTCGACGCCCTGCGCGCTACTGGCGGCGTGCCTGTCGCGACTGAAGAGGTGCCAACACTTCAGGGCGATCCAACCGCTCCACCGTCCGCCAACGCCGACATGGCCGCGACCGTTTCGCAGCCCGAACCAGGTGCCGACGCGGCGTCCAGGCGCGCATTGCTAGCGCGTCCTGCGCAAACCAATCTCGCGCCGCAGCGCGCAGCGGCCAACCAGGCGGTACGCGTGCGCTCCCAGCTGCTGGACCGGCTGGTCAACCAGGCCGGTGAAGTGATGATCACACGGTCCCGCCTGGAGTCCGAACTGCGCCAGCTGCGCGGCTCGCTCACGGACCTGACGGGCAACCTGGACCGCCTGCGCGCGCAGTTGCGCGACATCGAGCTGCATTCCGAATCGCAGATGCAGTCGCGCTTGGCTCAGACCAAGGACTCGGCTGCGGGCTTCGATCCGCTCGAATTCGACCGATTCACCCGCGTACAAGAACTCACCCGCATGATGGCCGAGTCGGTGAACGACGTCGCTACCGTGCAGCGCAACCTGCAGCGCACGGTCGAATCGACCGAAGACGACCTGATTGCTCAGGCCCGTCAAACGCGCGAACTGCAGCGAGACCTGTTGCGTACCCGCATGGTGGAGTTCGAGGGCATTGCGGACCGCCTCTATCGGGTGATCCGTTTGGCCTCGAAGGAAACTGGCAAACAGGTCAAGCTCGACATCACGGGCGGCTCGATCGAAATGGACCGCGGCGTGCTCGACCGGATGACCCCTGCGTTCGAACACCTGTTGCGCAACTGCGTGGCGCATGGCATCGAGGACCCCGCCGCGCGTGCTGCGGCGGGAAAGGACCCCATCGGGACCATCGTCATCGGCTTGCACCACGAAGGCAACGACGTGTCGGTCGAGTTCCGCGACGACGGAGCAGGGCTGAACCTGCGGCGCATCCGTGAGAAAGCCGCGCATCAAGGGCTCGTGGCACCCGGACAAGAGCTCTCCGATGCGGAGGCCGCGCAATTGATCTTCATGCCGGGCTTTTCTACCGCCGCCGAGGTGACGGAACTGTCCGGCCGTGGCATTGGCATGGACGTGGTTCGCGCCGAAGTGAACGCACTGGGCGGTCGGATCGAAACCTCGACGACCGGCGGCAAAGGAACCAGCTTCAAGCTCGTGCTGCCTTTGACGACGGCGGTGACTCAGGTGGTGATGATCCGTAGCGGCACACTGTCGATCGGGGTACCCGCGAACGTGGTCGAGGTCGTGCGCCGTGCACCCGCGAAGGAAGTCCAGCAAGCCTACAACACGGGCTTCTATGACCTCGGCGGTGAAAAGTTGCCGTTCTACTGGTCCGGTGCCTTGCTGCAGTCGTCACCGCACAGTACCGAGCCCCAGACCAAGACACTTCCCGTCGTGGTGTTCCGAAGCGCTGCGCAGCGGATTGCCTTGCACGTGGACGAAGTGCTCGGCAATCAGGAAGTGGTGGTGAAGAACCTCGGGCCTCAACTTGCGCGCCTTCCCGGTTTGGCGGGCATGACGGTCCTGGCTTCCGGCGCGGTGGTCCTGATCTACAACCCGGTGGCGCTCACGGCGGTGTATGGCAGCCAAGCCCGCGAGCTTAGCGCCGACCGCGCGCAGCCCGACGTGCTGGGTGAGCGGACGCAAGAGCCGATGCGCGCCGAGCCCCTGATGCCGGCCGTGCCGTTGATTCCGCTGATCCTTGTGGTCGACGATTCGATCACGGTGCGCCGTGTGACGCAGCGCCTGCTTCAGCGCGAAGGCTACCGCGTCGCGATGGCCGCGGACGGCTTGCAGGCATTGGAGCGGCTGGCCGAAGAAAAGCCGACGGTCGTACTCTCGGATATCGAGATGCCGCGCATGGACGGGTTTGACTTGGCGCGCAACATCCGCGGGGATGCGCGCCTGAAAGATCTACCGATCATCATGATCACCTCACGCATCGCGGAAAAGCACCGCGAGCATGCCAAGGAACTCGGGGTGGACAACTACCTGGGCAAGCCCTATTCGGAAGAAGAGCTGCTCAGCCTGGTCAAGCACTACTGCACGGCCAAGATCGGGACCTGATTCAGTCCAGCGCGCCTCTTGCGGCAGCGTAACGCAGTAGCGTTCGCTGCCGCGCTTGTTCATGACGGACCAAGGGCGCGGGGTAGTTACGCCCAACCTCCACGCCGGCCCCGGCGAGTTCCGCCGGCGAGGCCTCCCAGGGCGCATGCAGCGCCTTCGCGGGCAGCGCGGCCAGCGCCGGGAGGTAACGCCGGATGAACTTCCCATCCGGATCGAACTTCTCGCTCTGACTCACGGGATTGAAAATTCGGAAATACGGCTGCGCGTCGCAGCCAGTCGAAGCTGCCCACTGCCAGCCGCCGTTGTTGGACGCTAGTTCGTAATCGTTGAGTTTTTCGGCGAAGTAGCGTTCGCCGCGGCGCCAATCGATGCCCAGGTCCTTTGTCAGGAAGCTGGCGACGACCATCCGCAGGCGGTTATGCATGTAGCCCGTGTGGTTGATCTGCGCCATTGCCGCATCGACCAGCGGATAACCAGTGCGGCCCTCGCACCACGCGGCGAACGCCGCCTCCGCCTGTGGCCCTTCCTCCCACTCGATGGCGTCGTAAGCGGGCTTGAAGTTGCGGCCGAGGCCGCTTTCGTCGGCGACATGAGGAAAGTTCGCGAGTATCTGCGCGTAAAAATCCCGCCAGATCAGCTCGCCGAGCCAAGTGGACGCCCCTTCGCTGCCGGCGACAGCCAGCGCATGAGCGTGCGACACCAACTCGCGGATGGAGACGGTGCCGAAGCGCAAGTGCACGCCCAGATAACTCGGCCCCTTGATTGCCGGGAAGTTGCGCGTGCGGTCGTAGAGGTCGATGCGCGTTAAGAACTCATCCAGCAGCCGCTTCGCGCCTTCTGTGCCCGTGGGGAGGTCGAGCTCCTGCAGGTTCGTGGTCTCGAAACCCAATTCGTCAAGGGCGGGAACTTCGCGTCGAAGCGCCAGCGGCCGTATGGCCAGACGCTGCGCGGGAAGGGCCGGGTGGGGCTGCAACCGGGCGAGATCCAGTCGCGCCAGCCAGGCCCTCTTGTAAGGCGTGAAGACTGTGTAGGGCGTGCCAGCCCCGGAGAGCAGTTCGCGGCGCTCGAAGATCACGTGGTCCTTGGAGGTGTGGAACTGCGTCCCGGACCTGGCCAGCGAAGTGCGCACCGTGGCGTCGCGTGCCAGTGCCTGCGGCTCATCGTCGTGGCCGGCAAAAACAGCTAGCACGCCCAGCTCTTGTGCCAGCCGCGGGATTTCGTCCGCCGCGACCGCGTGGCGCACGATCAAACCGGCATGTGGCTTACCGGCCAGCCGCCGCAGGGCGCTGTCCAGGCTGGCAAGGGATTCGCGGATGAACTCCACGCGCCGATCGCGGCGGGGCAGGGTGTCGAGGATGGCGCGGTCGAATACGAAGGTGCAGTGCACCTGCGCGCAGGACTCCAGGGCGCGGCACAGGGCGGCATTGTCCTGCGCGCGCAGGTCGCGCCGAAACCACATCAGGCCGGCTGGGTAAGTTGACTTCATCGGAGCTAAAATCCCATCATGCCTGCCGACGATGCCTCGATCAACCTGACGCATCATTTCCTGATCGCGATGCCGGGAATGGAGGACGAGGCTTTTGCCCGAAGTGTTGTTTACCTATGCGAGCACAGCGCCCGCGGCGCACTGGGCCTGGTCATCAACAAACCAAGCGACATCGACCTCGGCCATCTGTTCGACAAGGTCGAGCTTCCCCTGGGCCGCAACGATCTCGCCCGCACCCCCGTGTTCCAGGGCGGGCCGGTGCAGACCGAGCGCGGCTTCGTACTGCACGAGGCAGTGTTCGCGCCGGACGCCGCGCCCAGCGAACCGGTTTATGCCTCCACGATGACGATCCCCGGCGGCCTGGAGATGACCACGTCCAAGGATGTCCTCGAAGCACTCTCTACCGGCGCCGGGCCGCGCAAGGTGTTGGTGTCGCTCGGCTACTCCGCTTGGGGCGAAGGCCAGCTCGAATCGGAAATCGCCGAGAACAGTTGGCTGACCGTGGGCGCCGACCTCTCCGTGATCTTCGACACGCCGGTCGAGCAGCGTTACGACAAGGCGCTCTCCCTTCTGGGCCTCCAAGCCTGGATGCTTTCTCCCGATGCGGGGCACGCATGATGAGCCCCCACGCTTGCCACTACGTGTACTGCGCTGCCCCCCGAGGGGGTCCCGTCCGCCTCGGGGCGGCCCAGCGGAGGACGGCATGAGCACCCAGGTGCTCGACGTCCCCGCTCACCTCCAGACTTTTATTGCTTTCGATTTCGGCGCCAGGCGCACCGGCGTTGCCGTGGGAAACCGCATGCTGCGCACGGCCACTCCGCAATCCACGATCAAGGCAGCCGAAGGCGAGGCGCGTCTCGCCGCGGTGGAAGCCCGCGTGCGCGAGTGGCAGCCGGATGCGGTGGTTGTCGGCGTTCCATTCCACCCAGACGGCGCCAGCCACGACAATACGGCGCGGGCGAAGAAATTCGCGCGCCAGTTGCGCGGACGGCTGAAGCTGCCCATATACGAAGTCGACGAGCGCTACAGCACAACGGAGGCCTTGGCCGGCGGCGCGAGCGATCCCGACGCGGGCGCGGCCTGCGTCATTCTTGAACAATTCCTGAGGAGCTTGCCATGAGCAGTCTCGTGCTTGATGCCGAAGCCCTGTACCGCGAACTGCTGCAGGGCGTGCAGCAGCTGCGCTCGCCCGACACGCGGCTGGTCGGGATCACCTCCGGCGGCGCCTGGCTGGCCGAGCGCCTGCACAAAGATCTCGGCCTGGCGGGCGGGGTCGGCGTCATCTCTTCCGTCATGCACCGCGACGATTTCGCCAAGCGCGGCCTATCGGGCGCGGGGCAGCAGACCCAGCTGGACTTCGACGTCAACGATTCGCACATCATCCTGCTGGACGACGTGCTCTACACCGGCCGCACCATCCGCGCCGTGCTCAACGAGCTGTTCGACTACGGCCGGCCGTCAAGTGTCAAGCTGGCAGTCCTTGTGGACCGGGGCGGACGCGAGCTGCCCGTGCATGCCGACTACGCCGCGGCGCGAGTGACGCTGCCTGCTTCCCAGTCGCTCGAACTCGCGCGCGATGACACTGGCAAGTTCAGCTTCAAGGTCGAAGGAGGACTATGAGCCCCCACGTTTGCGGCTACGCCGCTGCTCTGCCCCCTCATGGGGCGCAAACCGCCCTAGGGGCGGCCCGTCGGACGGTTTGATCCATGTTGTACAAACGCAATCCCCAACTCAACAAAAACGGCGAACTGATCCACCTGCTGTCCATCGAGGGCCTGCCGCGCGAGATTGTCACCCACATTCTGGACACCGCATCGAGCTTCGCGAGCGTGAGCGACCGCGAGGTCAAGAAGGTCCCATTGCTGCGCGGCAAGAGTGTGTTCAACCTGTTCTTCGAGAATTCGACACGCACGCGCACCACGTTCGAGATCGCGGCCACGCGCCTTTCCGCCGACGTGATCAATCTGGACATCGCGCGCTCGTCGGCCTCCAAGGGTGAATCGCTGCTGGACACCATCGCCAACCTGTCGGCGATGGCGGCCGACCTCTTCGTCGTGCGCCACAGCGAATCGGGCGCGCCCTACCTGATCGCCCAGCACGTGGCGCCACACGTGCACGTGATCAACGCCGGCGACGGCCGTCATGCGCACCCGACGCAGGGCCTGCTGGATATGTACACCATCCGGCACTACAAGAAGGACTTTTCCAACCTCACCGTGGCCATCGTGGGCGACGTGCTGCACTCGCGTGTCGCGCGTTCGGACATCCACGCCCTCACCACGCTCGGCTGCGCCGAGGTGCGTGTGGTCGGGCCCAAGACGCTCGTGCCCTCGGACATGACGCAGATGGGCGTGCGGGTGTGCCACTCTCTGGAGGAGGGCATCAAGGGCTGCGACGTCGTCATCATGCTGCGCCTGCAGAATGAGCGCATGAGCGGTGCACTGCTGCCGTCGTCGCAGGAGTTCTTCAAGAGCTTCGGCCTCACGCCCGAGAAACTGCAACTGGCCAAGCCAGACGCGATCGTGATGCACCCCGGCCCCATCAACCGCGGCGTCGAGATCGATTCCTCTGTCGTGGACGGAAAGCAGAGCGTCATCCTGCCGCAAGTGACGTTCGGCATCGCGGTGCGTATGGCGGTCATGAGCATCGTGGCCGGGAACGAAGCATGAATGTGGCCCCCACGCTCCCCCACTGCGTGTGGGTCGCTGCCCCCCGAGGGGGCCCTCGCGCCTTGGGGCGGCCCGGCGGCGCTCAAGTCGGAACAATGAAATGAAGATACTCATCAAGAACGGCCGGGTGATCGATCCCGCTTCTAATTTCGACGAGATCTGCGACGTTGCAATCGCCGCGGGCCGCATTGTCTCAATCCGGAACCCTCCGTCGGGCTTTGCGCCGAGCAAGACGATCGACGCTACGGGCTGCATCGTGGCGCCGGGCCTCGTCGATCTTGCCGCACGGTTGCGCGAGCCCGGGCACGAGCACGAAGGCATGCTGGAAAGCGAGATGGCGGCTGCGGTGGCCGGGGGGATCACCAGCCTCGTGTGTCCTCCCGACACCGAGCCCGTGCTTGACGAGCCCGGGCTGATCGAGATGCTGAAATACCGCGCCGAAAGACTGCACCAGGCCCGCGTATTTCCCCTCGGTGCGCTCACGCGCAACCTGCAGGGCGAGATCCTCACCGAGATGGTCGAGCTCACCGAGGCGGGCTGCGTGGGGTTCAGCCAGGCCGAAGTGCCGCTGGAGAGCACACAGGTGCTGCAGCGCGCGCTGCAGTACGCGTCCACCTACGGCTACACGGTCTGGCTGCGCCCGCAGGAGTTGCACCTGGGCAAGGGCGTCGCCGCCAGTGGCGCATTGGCCACTCGCCTGGGCCTGTCGGGCGTGCCGGTGGCGGCTGAGACGATCGCACTGCACACGATCTTCGAACTCATGAAATCGACCGGCGCGCGGGTGCACCTGTGCCGCCTGAGCAGCGCGGCGGGCGTCGACCTGGTGCGCCAGGCCAAGGAGCAGGGCCTGCCCGTCACCTGCGACGTCAGCATCAATTCGCTGCACCTCATCGACGTGGACATCGGTTACTTTGACAGCCGCATGCGCCTCAATCCGCCACTGCGCCAGCAGCGTGACCGCGACGCCCTGCGTGAAGGCCTGGCGGACGGCACGATCGACGCACTGGTGTCCGACCACACACCTGTCGACGAGGATGCCAAGACGCTGCCTTTCGCGGAAGCGGAACCTGGCGCGACGGGGCTTGAGCTGCTGCTGAGCCTCGCGCTCAAGTGGGGCCAGGAAAGCGGCACGGGCCTCGCACGCGCCCTCGCGGTACTGACGAGCGAGCCTTCCCGCGTGCTCGGCCCGGCACTCGGAACTTTGCACGCGAGCGCGGGGCAACTCGTGGAAGGCGGCGTCGCCGATATCTGCGTCTTCGACACGCAGGCCGAGTGGACCATCACGGCCAACGCGCTGCGCAGCCAGGGCAAGCACACGCCGTTCTCTGGTTATGAAGTTCCGGGCCGTGTGCGCTGCACCATTGCGGCAGGCCAGGTCGCCTTCGAAGGCTGGGACCGGGCCTGAAAATCCTGACTTTCGCCAGGCCATGAACTCACTGCGCGCCGCATGGCGGCTGGGGCGAGCCGTGCTGCACGCGCTGGCGGGCCTGGGCATCATCCTGTTCGTTTTTCCACGCCGCAGCGAGCTGCAGCGCAACGCGCACGTCCAGGCGTGGGCCTTGAAGATGCTGACTTTGCTGGGTATCCGGCTCGAACTTCACGGCCACCCTCCAGCCTCCGGGCCGATGTTGCTGGTGGCGAACCATATCTCCTGGCTGGATATTCTGGTCATGCATGCGGCGCGCCATTGCCGCTTCGTCGCGAAAGCGGAGGTGAGGCACTGGCCCCTGATCGGCAGGCTTGCGACCGGCGGCGGCACGCTCTATATCGAGCGGGAGTCGCGGCGCGATGCCATGCGGGTCGTCCATCACATGGCCGAGAGCCTCAAGCGGGGCGAGATCGTCGCGGTGTTCCCGGAAGGCACGACGAGCGACGGGCAGGACCTGCTGCCTTTCCACGCCAACCTGATCCAGGCCGCGATTTCAGCCGACGCGCCCGCGCAGCCCGTTGCCCTGAGCTTCCTGGACACGGCGACGCGCAGGACGAATCTCGCGCCCTGCTACGTCGGGGACGATACGTTGGCACAGTCGCTCTGGCGCACGCTGGGCGGCCCGCCCATCACCGCGGTGGTCCGTTACGGCACACCGCGGAAGGCCGGCGGAAAAGGCCGGCGCGAATGGGCGGCCGAGTTGCGTTCAGCTGTCGACGATTTGCGCCGGCACTGAATCCCCCGCGGCGGCCACTGCCGTGGCCACATGCTCACAGGGCATCTGGCACAACCCTCCCTTGAGCGGGCAGGTACGGTTGAACGTGACGACGTGATCGACTTCGGCGCGGATGCCGATCCACTCGCCGATCTTGTGGTCGTGGTGGCTGGGCACATGGGCCAGCACCGTCTGGCCGCTGGCCAGCCGCAAGGTGTAGAGGAACTCCGAGCCGCGGAACGCCTTGCGCATGATCTCGGCCTTCACCGGCGCGTTGTCGTCGTGCACGATGTCGTCCGCGCGCAGCAGCACATCGCATTCACCGGCCGCGAAAGCACAGGGCAGGGGGCACTCCGCCATGTCGGTGAGCTCGCCCAGCGGCGTCTGCACCACGACCTGGTTGCCGACCTCGCGCAGCGTGGCGGGCGCGAACACGCCATGGCCGATGAAGTCCGCGACAAAGCGCGTGGCCGGCCGGTGGTACAGCGTATAGGCATCGTCCCATTGGTGCAGGCGACCCTCGTGCATCACGCCGATGACGTCGCCGATGGCGAAGGCCTCCAGCTGGTCGTGCGTGACGAAGAGCGCCGTGGCGTTGGCCGACTTCAGGATGGTGCGAACCTCGTGAGCAAGGCGCTCTCGCAAGTCCACGTCGAGATTGGAAAACGGTTCGTCCAGCAGCAGCAGCTGCGGCTGCGGTGCGAGCGCGCGCGCCAGCGCCACGCGCTGTTGCTGGCCACCGGACAGCTCGTGCGGGAAGCGCCGTTCGATGCCCTCCAGCCCCACCAGCCGCAGCACCTGCGCGACGCGCGCGGTGCGCTGCGCCTTCGGCAGGTGATGGATGCCGAAACCCACGTTGCGGCCCACGTCGATGTGGGGAAAGAGCGCGTAATCCTGGAACACCATGCCGATACGACGCGACTCGGCGGGAACGTGAACGCTGGCGCTGCCTACCACCTCGCGCGAGATGCGTATCTCGCCGGCTGTCGCGCGCTCCAGGCCCGCGATGGCCCGCAGCAAGGTAGTCTTGCCGCATCCAGAGGGGCCGATCAGCACGCCGATGTCCCCCGCGCGCAGCCCGAACGACACGTCGTCGACGGCGGGCTGGGGCCTTCCGGGATACTGGACTCGCAGCTTGGAGACCTCGACGAACATGACGCCCATTGTAGATGCTTACAATTCTCATTTGCATCAAAGGGCCTAAACAGCTTTACGACATGACGGCGCGCCGGCTTCAAGACCTTTTTTTACTTTTGCTGGCGTTCCTGCTTGTGCTGCCCGTTCTCGCGGTGCTGGCTTCGTGGGTGCAATGGGACGGACGCAGCTCGCAGATCCTGCGGGAAATGGCAGCCACCGTACTCCCGGGATACGCGTGGACCAGCCTGGGACTGTGCGTGGTCGTCGGTTTGGGCGTCGCGGTGGTGGGCGGCACCGCCGCCGCCGCCGTGACGCTGTTCGAGTTTCCGGGGCGCCGCACATTCGAGTGGGCCCTGTTGCTGCCCCTGGCCATGCCGGCTTATGTCGTGGCGTACGCCTACACGGACTACCTGCAGTTCAGCGGCCCGCTGCAGTCCTGGCTGCGTGCCACTTTCGGGCTGCAAGGCCGCGTGTTTCCCGAAGTGCGCAGCCTGGGCGGTGCCGCGCTGGTGTTCATCTTCTCCTTGTATCCCTACGTCTACCTGCTTGCCCGCACGGCCCTGGCAGAGCGCGCCGGCCACCTGATGGAGGCGGCGCGATTGCTGGGCGCGCCGTTGCGCCGGCGCATCCGCAGAGTGGCGCTGCCACTGGCGCGACCGGCCGTCACCGCGGGCGTAGCGCTCGCGCTGATGGAAACACTCGCGGACTTCGGCGTCTCCAGCTACTTCGGTATCCAGACCTTCACCACCGGCATCTACAAGGCCTGGCTCGCGATGGACAACCGCGTCGCCGCCGCGCAGCTGGCCACGCTGCTGCTTGTCGTCGTGGCGGCAATCCTGGCCCTTGAGCGCAGGGCGCAGCAGCGGCTGCGCTTTACGGCGCCCCGCGGTGGCAGATCCGGTTCCGCCGATGCGCAACCGGTGCCGTTGCGTGGAGGCAGGCTTCTGCTGGCGTGGACGATCTGCGGCGCGCCGGTTCTGCTGGGCTTCGTGCTCCCGGTACTGTTCATGCTGCGCCCGCTCGCCGCAGACTGGTCGGTCTTGCCCTGGGACCGTTTCGTGGAGTGGTCGTTCAACAGCGTCCGGCTCGGCGTCATCGCCTCGGTGCTGGCGGTGGGAATGGCGCTGATGATGGCTTTCAGCCTGAGGCGCGCGCCAGACGCCATCACGCGCGGGGTCGTGCAGCTCGCCGCGCTCGGTTATGCGGTTCCGGGCGCCGTGATCGTCGTCGGCCTGCTGCTGCCGGTCGGGTGGCTGCAGGAAGCGGCACCGCGCTCAGGCGTCGGCGGCTGGGTCACAGCCACAGTGCTGGGCGTCGTCTGGGCCTACCTGGTTCGATTCGTGTCGGTGGCGCTGCAGTCGATGCAAAGCGGCTACTCGCGCATCCCGGGCAGCTTCGACGACACGGCTCGCATGCTGGGTGCCGCCGGTTTCGCGCTATTGGCGCGCGTTCACTGGCCCTTGTTGCGGCGATCCAGCGCGGCCGCTGCGCTGCTCGTC
>JAQZBU010000086.1 GCA_029237735.1 Ramlibacter sp.
GTGGAATGGCACAGCGAGGAGGAGGGGGTTGAGGACGGTGAGGTGTCGGCGGCCAGTTGACGTTTTTTTACGCGCGGCTTGTCGATTGAGGCGATGCTTCTTCGTCGTTGACTTCAACCACAACCAGGAGAACACCATGCCTGTACTCGACAGCTACCTCTTCTTCAACGGCAATTGCGCGCAGGCCATGCGCTTTTACGAGCGCACGCTCGGCGGCAAGATCGAAATGTCTATGACCTACGGCGAGTCGCCCGAGCCGGAGCAGTGCCCGCCCGGTTCGAAAGACCGCATCATGCACACCAGCATGCTGATCGACGACCGCCGCCTGATGGCGTCTGACACGCCCGCCGGCGACCAGGCCAAGCCCATGCAGGGCTTTGCGCTGTCGCTGGGCTATTCGAACGTGGACGAAGGCCGGCGCATCTTCGACGCACTGGCGGCCGAGGGCACGACGATCATGCCCTGGGGCAAGACTTTCTGGGCCGAGGGCTTCGGCATGTGCACCGACCGGTTTGGGACGCACTGGATGGTGAGCGGGGGCGAGCCGAAGTAGGGCGCCAGAAGTAGGGCGTTAGAAGGGCGAATCCACAGCCAGCAGCGACGAAGGTACGAAGGGATTGTCTGAATCGGTGACCATCAGCAGGCGCCCCAGCGGATCCACGGCGATGCCTTCGACCTTGGGCGCGCCGGCCAGGGGTTCGACGCGCCGCAGTTTTCCATCGGCGCCGACCCAGCCGAGGGCGGAGCCGGCGCAGGCACCGTCGCTGTAGCTGTCGGCCGTGTCTTCGGCGACCGCGCTGAACACCCATCCGCCGCCGGGCCAGGCCGTGCCGTCGGTGAAGCCCAGGGGGACGGGGCCGACGCGTCCCAGGTCGAACGGTACGACCCTCAGCGGGGCAGGCGCCGTCGCGCGATGACCCGCCACCCACGCCTGAATCTCGGTCAGAGAAAACTGGATGCAGGCGTTACGCGAAGCCTCGCCCGCGTTGGCCCGCTGCAGCAAATGGAACAGGCCATCGGCCGCGAAGGCGCCTTCGATGTTGAGGTCGGCAAAATCGGCGTGCAGCGGCGCGTACAGGGGCGCCAGGTCGATGGGCACTGCATCGCCGACGATGGCGCCGGTGCTCTCCAGCGCCAGCAGCATGCCGCGGCGCCGATCGGGCGTGGAGCCCGAGCCGAGGAGGAACAGGGCACCATCGGCGTGGACCTCCCCCGCGGGCAGCAGGCAAATCGATTCGAAATCGGGCTTCTGCTTCTTGCGGAACTGGTGGTCGACGGGCAGGTCGCCCGCCAGGATTCGGCGAAAGCGCACCGGCCCGGCCTGCATGTCACCGATGGCCAGTGTGGCAAGGTGATGCTCGTCGTCCGCAACGATGTACAGCCACGAGCCGGCCAACACCATGCCGCTGGCCGAGCTGATGTGGTCCTGGCCGCGCGGGTGGGCTGCGGGGGCCAGGTTGAGCGGGCGGAGGAGGTGGGGGTGGAGCACTTGGTTAGCGCTTTGCGACCGAAGACAGAAGTCGTGCGAGTGCGTCGCGCAGACGGGAAATCGGCTTGGGCAGGGGAAGCTTGACGCACAGCGGCACCCAGCCTTGCACCATGGCGTTCAACAACACGACCTCGACCACGCTGCCATCGGCGGCGTAGGCGATGTGGACATCGTCGCCCTGCGCAACCTTGCGTGCGACGGGCCTCTCCGAAATCCGGATGCGAAGCACGTCGCCCTCCTCGAAATACGTTGACTTCATGCACGTCCCCCTTGTTGCGGTTTGTACCATACATGCGGGTGCATAAACAAGGCCATGCAGTGACAGTGCCGCATGCGCACTGACCAGAATACACCGCTTCTCAAAGCACTCGCAGCTGAAGTCAAAGCCCGCCGCGGCGCATTGCAGATATCGCAGGACGAACTGGCGTATCGGTGCGGCTTGAGTCGCACGTTTTTGGGAAAGATCGAGATTGCGCAAAGCCAGCCGTCATTGACGGCGCTGTTCAAACTGGCGGACGGGCTTGAGGTGGGGCCGGACGAACTGCTGAGGGCGGTGAAGATCAGGTTGCGCAAGGAGGAGCGGGCTGCGACCAGGGCGCCCAGGCGGGCATAACCTGGAATAGCGCGCCATTTCCCTATTCCCGTGGCACTGCGGCGCCTGTACGATGCGAGCTCAGCAGTAGGGAGGGATATGGCAAGAAGAAGACAAAGTCCCGCCGAGGACGTTCTTGATTTGATAGCGATGCTGCCCTGGTGGGTCGGCGTCGCATTGGCTTTAGTGAGCTACGTGATCCTGCAACAGTTGGCGGCGGCCCCGGCTGTGGTTGCGGGGAAGTCCGGGCAAATGGCCGAAGTGATGACCCGCTCGATCATGTCTGGCTTTGCCTCGGTGGGTCAATTCATCGTCCCGATCTTTTGCATTCTCGGAGCCATCGGATCCTTCATCCGACGGAAAAAACGCGCAGCTCTCGTAAGCGGGGTGACCGAATCCAAAGGAGCCGATGCCCTCAACGGAATGTCGTGGCGCGAATTCGAGCTGCTGGTTGGCGAGGCGTTTCGCCTCCAAGGCTACAGCGTCACAGAACTGGGCGGCGCGGGCGCGGACGGTGGTGTCGATCTCGTCCTGCGCAAGGGCAACGAGAAATTCCTCGTCCAGTGCAAGCAATGGAAGGCTTTCAAGGTTGGCGTTGACATCGTGCGTCAACTCTATGGCGTCATGGCGGCGCAGGGCGCGGCCGGCGGGTTCGTCATTACATCGGGGACATTCACGGCCGATGCGAAGTCGTTTGCCGAAGGGAGAAACGTCACGCTGGTGGATGGCCCAAAGCTGTTCGGGCTGCTGCAGCAAGCCAAGAGTACCGGCAAGGTTGGTCCTGCACCAGCACCTGCTGCCGCTGCTCCCATCCCAAGGCAAGAAGCCACGGCACAGCGCGCGGTCTTGGCAAACCTTGCCTATTTCGCCCAGGAGTCCTTCATTCCGGCCACCCGATTGAACACAGGCTTGCCCTCCGCATGATCCTTCCGATCCGCCACAAAATACCCATGCCTCTCGAACTGAAACTTCTCATCCCCCTTCGCTGATGCCAGCGACGGCTCGACATACACGACCTTGAGTGAATCCGGGTTCAGTTCTTCCAGAAAATCTTTCTCACCCGTATCCGGCTGCGGCACGGAGAACAGCCGGTCATACAGCCGCACTTCCGCCTTCAGCGCGTCGGCCACGGCCACCCAGGTGATGACGCCTTTCACCTTGATGGCGCTCGCGCCGGGCGTACCGCTCTTGGTGTCGGGGATCAATTCGGCTTGCACTTCAGTGACGTTGCCGGCCGCATCCTTCGTCGCGCCCTTGCACTCGATCACGTGGCCGTACTTCAGGCGCACCTTGTTGCCGGGGTACAAGCGGTTGTAGCCCTTGGGGGGCACTTCTTCATAGTCGGTGCGCTCGATCCACAGTTCTTTGCCGAATTTGAATTGGCGCGTGCCGCGTGTATCGTCGTGCGGGTGCACGGGGGCGTGGCAATCGTCCAGCATGCCTACGCCATGCAGCGCGTCCCAATTGGTGATCACCAGTTTCACCGGGTCCAACACCGCCATCGCTCTTGCCGCCTTCGGATCCAAATCATCCCGCAGCGCCTGTTCCAGCGTGGCGTAGTCGATCCAGCTGTCGCTCTTGGTCACGCCGATGCGCTCCGCAAACAGCTGGATGCTCTCGGGCGTGTAGCCACGCCGGCGCAGGCCGACGATGGTGGGCATGCGCGGGTCGTCCCAGCCACTCACGTGTTTCTCATCCACCAACTGCTTCAGCTTGCGCTTGCTGGTGATCACATACGTCAAATTCAGCCGTGCAAACTCATATTGCCTCGGGTGCGGCTTGTTGATCAGGCCGCCTTCGCTCAGGCGGTCCAGCAACCAGTCGTACCAGGGGCGCTGGTCTTCGAACTCCAGCGTGCAGATGCTGTGGGTGATGTTCTCCAGCGCGTCCTCGATGGGGTGCGCATACGCGTACATCGGGTAGATGCACCACTTGTCGCCGGTGTTGTGGTGCGTGGCGCGGCGGATGCGGTAGATGGCCGGGTCGCGCATGTTGATGTTGGGGCTGGCCATGTCCAGCTTGGCGCGCAGCACGGCGGCGCCGTCGGCCAGCTTGCCGTCACGCATGTCGCGAAAGCGCTGCAGGTTCTCGTCGATGCTGCGGCTGCGAAAGGGGCTGTCGGTGCCGGGCCGGCCGAAGTCGCCGCGGTTGTGGCGCATCTCCTCCGCGCTCTGTTCATCGACGTAGGCCAGGCCGGCTTCGATCAAGTATTCGGCGGCACGGTACATGAAGTCGAAGTAATCGCTGGCGTGGTAGTAGTGGGATGTGCCGTTGGCGTCCCAGCTGAACCCGAGCCACTTCACGGCGTCCAGGATGCTATCTACATATTCCTGGTCTTCCTTCTCCGGGTTCGTGTCGTCGAACCGCATATGGCACACGCCGTTGTAATCACGCGCCAAACCAAAGTTCAAACAGATACTTTTGGCGTGCCCAACATGTAAGTAACCGTTGGGCTCGGGCGGAAAGCGGGTGCGGATTCTTGCCGGGTCGGGCACGCCCTGTTGATGCGCCGCAGCATCGGCGGGGTGGCCGGCCCATTTGCGCTGGGCGTACGTGCCTTGCTCCAGGTCGCGTTCGATCACCTGGCGCAAAAAATTGCTGGGTTTCGGGAGTTCTTTGTCGGCGGGGGCGGTCATATAGAAGACCATTTTATGGGGCAGAAGGTGATTTGGCCCGGCGATCGGGTTACTTCTGGCAACGCCTTTGACCGTGCGGAAGGTAGTCTTGCAGGCACTCCGTGGCTTTAATGCAGTCAAGGGGTGTAGTTTGAAGCCCCGTAGACAGGAGAGTTTCTTATGAAGTTCAGCAGTTCGTTCTATGGCAAGGCGGCCGCGGTGGCCGTGGCCCTGGCGGCTGCCGGTACGGCCACGGTGGCGCAGGCCCGCAGCAACGTCTACTTTTCCGTGGGTGCCCATGTGGCGCCTGGCGTGACGGTTGGCGTGTCCAACGGCTACTACCCCGGCCCCATTTATTACCAGCCCGCACCGGTGTATGTGCGACCCGCCCCGGTGTACTACTACGCGCCGGCGCCCGTCTATTACAGCGCCCCGCCGGTCTATTACTCGCCGGCGCCGGTGTATGTGAAGCCCCGCCACTGGAAGCAACACAGGCATCACAGGCACCACAGGCCCGCTGCCTACGTGCAGTACAACTACGGTTACCGGTATTGATTTCGCAGTTCTAGCAGAGCCAGGTTCTCCAAGCTGGGCCCCAGTGCATGAGCGCTGGGGCTCTTTTTTTTCGAATTTTGGGCGCACAAAAAAGAACCCCCAGATCTTTGGGACCTGGGGGCAACATGCTAGTCGCGGGACGGAGGGCCGGACCAGCTCACCCCGGAGGAGGAGGGGACTCAGAGGAGTCGGGGTGATTGACTTGTAGTAGACGATGAGCCGGCCAGTCTTTCCTTTCGTCCGCGCAGCTGCACGTGCAGCTTGCCGGCCTCATCGCGCGTGACGCTATCGATGGCCTCTGCGCGCACCACGGTGCCGCGGTGCACCTGCCAGAAGCGAAGCGGGTCAAGCTGCGGCAGCAGCTCCTTGAGCGGTGTGCGGATCAGGTATTCGTGGCCGTCCGTCAGCACGCGCACGTACTTGTCTGCAGCTTCGAAATACTGCACCTCTTCCACCGGAACCATGCGGATGGCGGTGCCCACGCTCACCTGGATGAGCTTCAGGAAGCCTTGCGGTGTGGGCGCCTGCCCGTTCACGGAGCCGAGCAGGTTGCGCAGCTGCCCCAGTGTCGCCTCGATGTTGGTTGCTCCCCGGGCGCGCTTGGCCAGGACGTCCTGCACTTTCGCAACGGTCTTTTGCAGGCGCTCTGTCTGCACCGGCTTGAGCACATAGTCGACGGCTTGCGTTTCGAAAGCTTGCACGGCGTACTGGTCGTACGCGGTGACGAACACCAGCGCGGGGAAGGGTTGCTCTTGTGGCCACTCGTCGGCCAGTTCCACGGCCGCTTCCAGCCCGCTCTGCCCAGGCATGCGGATGTCGAAGAAGAGCACGTCGGGGCGCAGCGCCAATGCCTGCGTGACGGCGGCGATGCCGTCGCCGACGGTGGCGGCGATGCGCAGCTCGGGCCAGGTGCTCGCGAGTTCGGCTTGCAGGGCCGTGGCCAGCAAGGGCTCGTCCTCGGCGATCAAGGCGGTGGGGGCGAGCGCGTTCATGCTTGCAGCGGCAAACGGATGGAGGTGCACGCGCCGCCTTGCGGTGCCGCGCGGAAATCGATGCTGGCGTCCGCGCCGTGCAGCGTTGCCAGGCGCTCGCGCACTTGCGTCATGCCGAATCCTTTGCCGACAACGACCGCGCCCGAGAGCCCGACGCCGGTGTCGGCCACTTCGAGCACCAGCTGCTCGCCTTCACGCCGCGCGCTGACGGTGATGCGGCCGCCTTCCACCTTGGGCTCCAGCCCGTGCTGGATGCTGTTCTCCACCAGCGGCTGCAGCAGCAGCGCGGGCACCGGGTGCTGCGCCAGCTCCGGCGGTAGCTCCAGCGAGAAGGCCAGGCGCGGGCCCATGCGGATGCCCATCAGCTCCAGGTAGTCCTGCAGCCGGTCGAACTCCGCCTGCAGGCTGTGCGTCGCGGTGCGCGATGCGCTGAGCGTGGCGCGCAGGTACGCGATCATGTGGTCGAGCATGCCTTGCGCGCGCACCGGATCTACGCCGATCAGCGCCCGCAGGTTGGCCAGCGTGTTGAAGAGCATGTGCGGCTCCAGCTGCGTCTCGAGCAGCTTCAGGCGCGCCTCGTCGGCGTGCTTGCGCTCCTCGCCCATCTTGCGCTCGAGCCAGGCGCTGCGGCTGACACTGTAGAAGTAATAGCAGCCGACCAGGCCGGCCATGACGGTGATCAGGATGGAATTGCGAAGATCGGCCTGCCGGTCCAGCGGGGGCCCGCCGGTGCCGTACAGGCCGAACTGCAGGCACACCTGGTTGCCGGCAAAGTTGCCCAGCACGTAGCCGCCTGCGATGCCCAGCACCACGATGGCAAGGCCCGCTATGCCTTTGGGCCACCCGGTTTCGGCGCTGGACGGAAACAAGTGGCGCCCGATGTCCACGATGGCCCAGATGGAGGTGCCGATGAAGAGCGAATACACCGCGGGCGGGCCGTAGGGCTTGTCGGGCTGGAAGGCGTATTGAATGGCCGCGAGGGCCAGGCAGAAGGCCAGCACCTGCAGCAGGTGCTGCAGCTTGGACGTCCAGTCGATTTTCACGGGCTGAGTTTCAGGAGCCGCCGTGCTGGTGACGCTTCAGGCGCTTGCGCTCCTGCGCCACCATCCGCCCGCGCACGCTACCGGTGCCCAGCAGAAACACCGAGATGCCATGCAGCGCCAGGCCCACGCCCCATCCCAGCAGGGGGTAGATCGACCAGGGGCGGCTACCGAAGCCGTATTGCGAAATGGCGAAGATGAGCAAGTTGACTACCACGTACACGACGGCGTGGACATACCAGCCGAGCTTGGCCCCTGCGCGTTTGTGCGCGAGGCGCTCGAGTTCTTCTGATAACAGGTTCATGACGGGTCGGGGAAGCGACAAGTCCATTCTAGGACAGCCAGTGAAGGGTTTCAGGTGTTGGGGATCGGCCTGCACGGCGGCATGCCTTGAAAAGCCAGGCGCACGAGGCGGGCGGCGCGGCCGGCAAAGATGCCGCTGAACAGGCCATAGAGGCCGCCGACCATCAGGGTAAACAGGCCGTCGCGCGCCATGCCTGGCTGCATCGCGAGCATCACCCCCACGGCGTACTTGGTGAGGAACAGGCCCACGATCAGCAGCATCGGCGCCCAGCTGCCGGGCAGGGCAAAGATGCGCGTGTCGGCGTCGTACGCAGTGCCGGCGGGCGCGTCCATGGGTGTGACCAAGGCCAGCATGACGGCGGCGCCGAACATCCAGGCCAGCATCACGTAGCCGATCATCGGCGAGCTTCCGAAGGCGGACACAGTGCCCCAAATCGAGAAGCCGGTCATCGCGACGGGCATGAAGGCGACGCGCGCCAGGCTGGCAGTGCGTTTCCTGGCCTGGGACAGGCCCAGCACGATGAGCGCGGCGAGCAGGGGCCAGACCCACAGCGGGGTGTTCGACACGATCTGGACGATCATGCGATTGCCGCCCCACAGCAGGTTTCCGATCAGGCGGCCGGGTGCAAGGGTGAAGACCCCGGCCACGACGCACGCGCCGATGTACAGGATCTGCATGATCCAGCGGTGGGCCGTGATGTTGCCCCGCGCAAGCATCACGAAGCTGCCGAAGAGGCTGAACAGCGTCACGGGCACCAGCAAATGGATGGGCGAATAGCCGGCGATGTTGGGCAGGCCGCCACCTTTGATGAACAAGGCCGAGATGGCGGTGATGGTCATCAGCGTGACCCAGGCGTGGCCGAAGGCGCGGTGCAGCCTGGGGCGCTGCCGGCGGCCTTTGCGGGCCCACAACGCGACGGGGCCGGTGACGACAGCGCCGATGGCGGCCGTGGCGTGGATGATGATTTCAGGCGCGAGTGCCATGCGGTTCTCCTTGGGGCACTCTACGGGCGAGGGTTACAGGTCTCGGATGCGGTAGAGGTTGCCTAGCCATGACGGCTTGGGCTGGGGTTGCTCGATGCCGAGCAGGCGCTTGGCTTCCTTCAGCGTTGCCAACTGGCCGTGGCGATCCAGCGCGAGGGCCAGCTCGACCTGCAGCAGGGCCTGCTCGATGACAGGGCGCACATTCGCCGGCAGGAGGAGGTCACCGTTGGGCTGCTCCACGCCACGGGGCGCGTCGCCGGGCGCGGATTCGATGCTGAAGATGGTGACTTCCCTGGACATGGCCGGACTCCTGCAATGTGTGAGTCCACTGTGCGCTCGCCGGGTGGCACGCCTTGTCGGTGCGCGCCGCGTGGCCCTGCCGGAACGCGCGCCAATCGGGCGTGGGCCTCAGGCTGAGGCGGCCCAGACTCTGACGCCGCCCGACGCGCACGGAGGCTCGGGCCGGGCTGCCTCCTGCGCGACGACAGCCTGCTGCGCCCGACAAATCCAGGGAGCTGCTGCGCAGCAGGTTCGACGCGAGCGCGAGGCGCCAGCGCGTCAGGTAGCTCATGGGCGACTGCGCTACGAAATGGCTGAAGCGCTCGGCCAGCACGGAGCGGGATGTCGCTGCCTCCTTCGCCAGCGACTCCAGCGTCCAGGGTTCAGCGGGACGCTCGTGCATGAGGGCTAGGGCCTTGCCGACGACGCGGTCGCGCAGCCCTGCCAGCCAGCCGGTCTGCTCCGGCGGCAACTGCGCGATGTAGCTGCGCAGTGCTTCCACGAACAGCACTTCGGACAGCTTGCCGAGCACTCCTTCACCCCCGGGGCGCGGCGACGCCGCCTCTGCCACGGCGTACCGGATCGACTGTTCGAGCCAGTTCATCTGGCCATTGGCGCGCAGGCTGACGACCACCACCGGGGGCAGGGCGAGGAAGATCGAACGGCACAGGCGTGGGTCGCAGACCAGGTAGCCGCAGATAAAGCGCGTCGGCTCGCCACCGCCGCCGTACTGGAGCATGCGCGGGCGCCGGCGCAGGATGGCAGTCAGGTCCGCGGGCGCGGCAGGCTGCACGCCCGGTGTCGAGGCCATGAGGTGCGCGTGGCCCTGGGGAAAGATGATCACATCCCCGGCGCGCAGCAGCACTGTGGGCTGGCCCTCCACCTCCACGTGGCAGCTGCCCTCGGTGAGCAGGTGGAACACCACCAGCTGCTCGGCACCGGGGTGCAGCGTCTGCATGACACTTGCCGCCGCCGGCGATGCGAAGCACCAGGGCGCGGTGAACCGTGCATTGAAGAAGACTGCGCTGTTCAGGCGCACGACGCGAAGCACTTCTGAAAGCGCGTCCATGTCACTGCAGCCCGGACAGCTTGCCGTTGACGGTCAATTCGACCTGGATCGGACGGCGCAGTGCATTGCCGATCGGCGAATGCTCCTGAGCCCATGCCACGAGGTCGGCGAGTTGCGCGTCGTCAGCGTTCTCGGCCGCGACGTCGACGCGCATTGCGACATCCAGCGGCCCGGCGGGAACGGACGGGTCGAGCCCGAGCAACCCGCGCGCATCGGAGTGGCTCGAGGCCGTGACGTCGAGACGGGTCAGGCGGATGCCCAGGCGCTCCGCCCTCATGGCGATCACCGTGGCCGTGCAGGACGCCAACCCCGCGCGCATCAGCCAGCCCGGCGCGACCTCCTGGCCACCGCCACCCAGCACCGAGGGCATGTCGGTGCGGATCACGTGGCCAGCCGGGTGGCGCACCTCCAGCGACAGCCCGCCCGACAAGGTCGCTCGTGCCTCGGTGTCGGCTTGCAGGGCCAGGCCCGGCTTTTGCGCGAAGGTCTTCTCGACCCTCTGCAGGGCGGTGGAAATGGGGGAGTCGGACAAGGGGCACCTCCTAGACTTGCAGGTCATTGTGCAGCCGATCCGGTGCGCGCGGCAGGGGGCAGGACGTTGGGGCAAAAGTGAAAGACGCCCGGTCAGGCAGCAGTGCCGCGTTACGGCAAGACTCCTTTCTTCAACGCACGAAGGAGTCCATCATGTCCAGCGCAACCCAGGCACCCATGGTGCGGGAGCGGCAGGCGCCACTGCGCAGCATCTACCGGGAAGACGCTGCGCGCGCATGGGTCGTGGACCATGCGTGCATCGAGTCGCGAGATTTGCAGGACCCGTTCCACGGGACGGTGCGCTTCGGCAGCGTGTCCACCGCCGAAGCCGCATATGCCGTGCACGGCGCGCTGGGCGGCACGCACGACGGGCCGGTGCCCGGCGACCTGCTGTGCGCGGCCCTGGCGAGTTGCCAGGAGTCGAGCGTCAGGATGGTGTCCAACGTTTATGGGGTGCGCCTTACGGCATTGAAAGTCGACGTGCAGGCCGGCGTGGATGTGCGGGGCACGCTCGGAATGGATGCGAAAGTGCCCGTGGCCTTCCAGTGGCTTCGCGTCGATGTTCACCTTCGGGTGGGCAGCGGCACGCCGGCGGACCGATTGAAGCAGGTGATCAAGGCGGCCGAGCGATCGTGCGTGGTGCTGCAGACGCTTCGGCTGGGCGTGCCCGTGAGCGTCACGTTCGATGCATGCCCCGACGCGGATGCACTGCCGGCATGATGCTTTCGAGTGTTCGGTGGCCGCAGGTGCGGATCGACCAGCGATAATTCGCGCTCTTTCAAGGAGCGCGTGTGGATGTCGTTTTGCTGGTGAAGGCCGCCGTGATGGGCGTGGTGGAGGGCCTTACCGAGTTCCTGCCGATTTCGAGCACGGGCCACCTCATCCTCGCCGGCGCCTTGCTGGGCTTCGACGACGAGCGGGCCAAGGTGTTCGACATCGCGATCCAGACGGGCGCGATCCTGGCCGTGATCATCGTGTACTGGAAGAAGATCCGCGACACCCTGGTGGCGCTGCCCACGCAGCGCCAGGCACAGCGCTTCGCGCTCAATGTGGTAATCGGCGTTCTGCCGGCCATCATGCTGGGGCTCATTTTTGGCAAGGCAATCAAGGAGAACCTGTTCACGGCGGCCGTCGTCGCCACCACGTTCATCCTCGGCGGCTTCGTGATCCTGTGGGCCGAAAAGCGCACGCAGGTGGCGGCGCGCATCCACGACGTCGACGAGATGACGCCCTGGGACGCGCTGAAGGTGGGCCTGGTGCAGTGCCTGGCACAGCCTGTACAAGGAGCGGGCGCTGCTGTCGATGGCCGACTTGCCGATGTTCCTCGTTGGCCTGCTGTTCTCGTTCATCAGCGCATGGATCTGCGTGCGCTGGCTGTTGCGCTACATCTCCACCCACAGCTTCACGCCGTTCGCCTGGTATCGCATCGCTTTCGGCATCGTGGTATTGGTTACCGCGTGGACCGGCATGATCCATTGGGCTGAATGAACGGATGTCATTGCGGGCTCGACCCGCAATCCATGTCCCCGTCTGCATGGATGCCGGATCAAGTCCGGCATGACAACTTACTTCCCGCTTCCCACCCGCTCACCGCGCCGCAGCGGCCGCCATTTCCCCTCCGGCTGCGCGAGCCGATTCGCAACGATGCGCAGCACCTGTGCGTGCGTGCCCATTCCCAGGTGGCTGGCCGCCACTTCCACGCTTTCCGACTGCGCACTCCTGCGCTCGATACAGCCGCGCCAGGACACGATACCGTCCGTCTTGCTGTAGATCGACGTGGTGGGCACTGGCGGGCATTCGCGCAGCCGCGCCTCGATTTCGGGGGTGAGCTGCGGCGTGTCGCGCTTCAGCAGCTTGTAGACGGTGCCCGCGTGGTTGCCGCCGCCGAGTGAACCGAAAGGGGTGCCGAGCGTGATGACCTGGCGCACGCTGCCAGGGCAGATCTTGGCGATCTCGCGCGCATACACGCCGCCCAGGCTCCAGCCTACGAGACTCACGGTGCTTCCGTGTTCAGCGTGCAGATCGCGTACGTGTTGCACCAGTGCGGCCAGCCAGTCGTCGAATTCGCCTTGTGGCCCGGTGTTGACGCCGCGCTCCCAATCGCGTGCGATGAATCCCGAGCGCTGTATGAACTGGCGCAAATGGGCAGTGCTCATGGAGCCACCCGCGAGGCCGGGATAGACAACGACCGGATGGCCGTCACCCACCGGCATCGGCTCGCAACCGATGCGCGCGGCGCAGTAATCGAGCATTGCCCGAAGAGGTTCCATCGCGAGCAGCGACAGCGGCGGCGCGCGGAATGAAGAGGCTAGTGTTTGTGATGAGTCCATGCCCAGCAATGTGCAGGGTGGCATGGTGCCCGGCTGTGAGCGCGCGCGGCAGCTCGCTGTAGGACATCGCCCATCATTGGGGGCGCCCTATCACGGTGACTGGGCTGGCGTGTCAGCCGTTTTTGCTGGCGGCCATTGCGCGCGCGACGCGCGATGAGGTGTCGCGGCCCAGCGCGCCGCTGATGAACGCTCCCGCCTCGACGAGCTTGGGCAAGTCGATGCCCGTCGAATAGCCCATGCCGTGCAACAGGTAGACCACGTCTTCCGTGGCGACATTGCCGGAGGCGCCGGCAGCATAGGGGCATCCCCCAAGGCCGGCGACCGAGCTGTCGAAGGTTCTCAAACCCATGTCGAGCGATGCCGCGATGTTGGCAATGGCCATGCCATAGGTGTCGTGGTAATGGCCTGCCAGCCGTGCGGCGGGAATGCGCTTGAGGCACGCTTCCAGCATCGCGCGGGTCGACTTGGGGTTGCCCCGCCCAATCGTGTCGCCCAGAGCGATTTCGCAGCAGCCCATCTCGTGCAACAGGAGGGCGACTTCCGCGACTTTTTCCGGCGGGACGGGGCCTTCGTAGGGGCACCCCAGCGCGCAAGAAACGTAGGCGCGCACGCGCAAGCCATGAGCCTTCGCCGAATCCGTCACCACGCCAAAACGCTCCAGGCTTTCGCGGATCGAGCAGTTGATATTGCGCTGTGAAAATGATTCGGAAGCCGCACCAAAGACGGCGACTTCCTCGCAGCCGGCTTCTATGGCGGCCTCCAGGCCTTTCAGGTTAGGCGTGAGTGCACTGTAGTGAACGCCGCGCACCTGCGGCACACGTCGCATCACCTCGGCGCTGCCCGCCATCTGCGGCACCCACTTGGGCGACACGAAAGACGCGGCCTCGATGTGAGTGACCCCGGCCGCGATGAGCCGTTCGATCAGTTCGACCTTCGTGTCCACTTCGATGGACCGGCTTTCATTTTGCAGCCCGTCGCGCGGCCCGACCTCGACAACTTTTACCGAGTCATTCATGTCTGGCGCCTCACTTGCCCGCTCGCATCTCCTTGAGAAGCTCCAATGCCCGATCGGTACGCACGTCCCTCTCGTCTGCCATGCGTTTTGCGAGCCTGTCCACCTCGTCGCCCGTCGCCCCGGCAACGAGAGCGATGTTCCGGGCGTGCAGGGCCATGTGCCCACGTTGAACGCCTTCGGTGGCGAGTACTCGCATGGCGCCGAGATTCTGCGCAAGGCCGACAGCCGCGCAGATCTCGCCCAGGTCTTGCGCCGAAGTGACGCCGAGAATTTTGAGCGCGAGTTGCGCCAGTGGGTGCGTCTTGGTCGCACCGCCCACCAGGCCCACAGGCATGGGCAGTTCAATGGTGCCAACCAATGCGCCGCTGTTGTCTTTTTCCCAACGGGTCATCGATGTGTAGCGGCCGCTTCGGCATGCAAATGCGTGCGCCCCGGCTTCGACGGCGCGCCAGTCATTTCCCGTGGCCACGATGATGGGGTCGATGCCGTTCATGATGCCCTTGTTGTGCGTGGCGGCACGATAGGGGTCAATGGCGGCGAATTCATAAGCGTCGAGGATGCCTTCGATGATTTCCTCTCCGCCCCGATCTTTTGTTGCCAGGATCTGCGGAGTGACGCGTACGCGGGCCCGCGCCAGCCTCAGGTCGGCCAGGTTGGACAATATGCGGAGCCTGACCGAGCCACCCGTGAGCTTTTCAACCAACGGCGATACAGACTCTGCCATTGTGTTCACCGTATTGGCGCCCATCGCGTCCCGCACATCGACAATCAGGTGCATCACGAGCATGGCACCGCGAGCAGAGTTGGGGAAGACGTGGACTTCGATGTCCTTGCATCCACCGCCCAGTCCCACCAGTACCTTGTCGCGGCTATTCGCCAGCTCGAGGATTTCGTCCCGATGCTTCAGCAGGGCCTGCCGTGCACCGAAGGGGTCGGTAATGCCGAGCACCTGGACCTGCGCGCGCATCAGCGGCCCTGTGCTTGATGTTTCGAATCCGCCGCAGTCGCGCACCAGCTTTGCCATGAAAGACGCCGCGGCGACGATGGAGGGTTCCTCCACCACCATGGGAACGAGCACGTCGCGCCCATTGACCTGGAAATAGCCGGCGATGGCCAGGGGCAGTTCGAACGTGCCAATCACGTTCTCGATCATGCCGTTGGCACGATCCACGCTCAGTGCGCCTGGAGATTTGAGCAGCGCTGCCTCTGCTTGGCTCAAGTTCGCAGCACGCGCCACGTGCTCGAAGCGCTCCGCAGGTGTGAGAGCGCGAAAGTTGGGTAGGCGGGAATCCGCGACCATTGAAATTCTCCTATGTGACGCAAGACAGTTTATGGACACCGTACCAGTCTGGGCTGGTACAGTTTGCGGGGACAGCACGGCGGCGCTCTGTCAGACAGGGCCTTCGTGTCATAGTCCAATTACCGCCCCTGCGCTTTGATTGCAAACCCAGATGACTGCCCGTCGTCCCGTCTCAATCGCCACATCGCTCGCTGATTCAATTGAACGGCAGGTGCGCGAAGGCGCGTTCAAGACGGGAGAAAAATTGCCCTCCTTGCGGGAGCTGGCGCAACGCCATGGGTACGCAAAGAACACCGTCGTTGCTGCGTTCGAGTTGCTGGTCTCCCGCGGCCTCATTGAGCCGCGGCGGGGCGCAGGATACTTTGTGCTCGAACTGCCCAAGCTGAGGAATACGGATGCGGAGGAGGCAGGCTCACTCGGTCGCGCCATGGACATCGTCTGGCTGATGCGTGAGCAATTGAAGACGGAGCCTGGCGCCATTGCAGTAGGCGACGGCTTTCCGCCTGTGGAATGGCTGGCGGAAGCACGCCTGGATAAATACCATCACAAGGTCGTTCGCACGGGGCTGGGCGCGTTGTTTCGGTATGGCAGCAGGTTCGGCTACTTGCCGCTGCGGCAGCACCTCGTGAGGCGGCTGGCCGATTTCGGGATCGGCGCCGAGCCGCGCCAGGTCGTACTCACGCACGGCGCGAACGAGGCGATGGATATCGTGGTGCGCTACTTTGTTCCACCGGGCGGAACGGTCTTCGTCGACGATCCAGGGTATTACCCACTGTTCGGCAAGCTCAAGCTCGCCGGGGCCCGAATCATTGGCGTGCCGCGTCTGCCGGATGGGCCCGATTTGCAAGCACTCGAGCTGCTGCTCGAAACTCATCGGCCCCGCCTCTTCTTCACTCAATCGCTAGCTCACAACCCGACAGGTTCCGACCTGACGGCAGCGAAAGCTTTCCGCATATTGCAGCTGGCGCAGAAATACGATCTGATGATCGTCGAGGATGACCCACTGGCGGACTTCAAGCCGACGGCTACGCCTCGGCTGTCCACGCTGGACCAGCTTGAGCGCACGATCTATATTGGCAGCTTCTCCAAGTCATTCTCGGCGGCGTTACGCGTGGGCTTCATCGCCTGCGGAGCCGATTTAGCCAGTGACCTGGCTGACCTGAAGGCGCTGATCCACGTCAGCAGTTCTGAGTACTGCGAGCGCACCGTGGACGTGATCCTCAGTGAGGGACATTACCAGAGACACCTCAACCGGCTGGGCGAACGCCTTGCCGAAGCCACTCGCAACGCCTCACGACTGCTCGACTCGATCGGGGCGGAGATATTTTCCAGAACGCCGCAGTCGCTTTATCTCTGGGCTGCGTTACCGGGCGTCCAGAATTCCCTGGAATTCGCTCAGTCACTGCTGCCGCAGAAAATTGTGCTGGCGCCTGGACGCATCTTTTGCGTCGACTCATCTCCACCTTGCCGGTGGTCGAGGTTCAATGTGGGTGTGGTCGGGGACCCGAGATATGCAAAAGCGCTGCGCACGGCATTGCGCAGCGTCATGGCTTGACTATCCCGCCATCAGGCGCGGCAGGAAGGTGACCAGGTCAGGCCAGGCGGCCACGATGATCAGGGCAAGGATCTGCAGCGCGAAGAATGGCAGGACCCCACGGTAAACCTCGCCCATGCCGATGTGCTTGGGCAAAGTTCCTTTGATGTAGAACAGCGTGTACCCGAACGGCGGGCTGATGTAGCCAGTCTGGATCGTGATGGCGTAGAGCACTCCGAACCAGATCTCGTCGAAACCAAGCGCCTTGATGATCGGGATGAAAACCGGCACCGTCAAAAGGATGATGCCGATCTCATCCAGCACCGTGCCGAGGAAAATCAGCAGGAGCATCATGGCCGAAAGTACCAGCCAGCGGTCGACGTCCATGCCCCGGATGAAGCCGAGCAGCGCATCGGCGCCACCCAGGCCGGTAAAGATAGCCACGTAGGCTTTCGCGCCCAGCGTGATCCAGAGGATCATGGCAGTGGACTTCAATGTGTCGGTACCCGCTTCACGCAACATGGACATGTTGACCTTGCCGGCTACGAATGCGGGTATCAGGGCACCTACAACCCCAACCGCAGCGGACTCTGTTGGTGTCGCGACGCCGAAGAAGATCGACCCGAGGATGATCACGATCAACAACGCAGGGAAGATCAGGGACTTCAGCGACGCGAGCTTGCGGCCTAACGGTGCCCGGGTCGTTGATCGATCCAGGGGGAGCCACTCGGGTTTGACAAGGCCCACCACGACGAGGTAGGTGATGTACAAGGCCGCGAGCAGGATGCCTGGAACGATGCCGGCGATCAGCATCTTTCCGATCGACACCTGAGCGGTCACTGCATACACGATCGTCAGAACCGACGGCGGGATCAAGATACCCAGGGTGCCTGACGCACAGATCGTCCCCAGCGCGATGCGAGGGTTATAGCCGCGCTTGAGCATTTCCGGCAAGGCAAGGATTCCCATCGCCGTCACAGCCGCGCCGACGACGCCTGTCATCGCTGCCATGATGACGCAGATGACGACGGTTCCGATCGCCAGTCCGCCACGAATGCGGCCAAACCAGAGCTCCATCGCCGAATACAGCTTCTCGATGACGCCCGAGCGCTGCAGGATGCACGCCATGAGGATGAACAGTGGGATGGCGAGCAGGGACTCCGACTTCATCGTGTCGAAGATCTGCAGGACCAGCACCACGACAGCGCCTTCGTTCCACAGCGTGACCGTAAACAGCAGCGAGAGCCCGCCCAGGACGAAAGCAATCGGCAGTCCGGTCAACATGAACAACGTCAGGCCACCGAACATCATGACAAGGATGGTGGTGGAGCTCATTCGACCACCTTCGGCGTGTCTGCCAGTTCGTCATTGAATGGAGTCGAGCGGCCGAACACGACCCACAGGAATTCTGCGATGGCCTGCAGCCCCATCAGTATGGCGGCGAGCGGCACGGCAATTTTCACCGGCCAGATTGGCGGATTCCAGGCAGAGAAGCTGGTCTCGCGGTATTCCCAGGCGTTCCATGCCGGGGGCACGCTGTAGTACAGCAAGATCGCGCAAAAGAAGATGATCACCGGGTAGTTCATCAGGTCGAAGGCCCGATTCCACGCGCGGTTCATTCGCCTACGGAGAAGATCGAGGGCGACATGGCTATGGGTGTGCAAGAGATAGGGGCCGCCAAGCAGAAAATAGGGGCCAAACAGGAGCACCGCGAGTTCCATGGCCCATACCGTCGGGGCGCCGAAAAAATAGCGGGCTACCACCTCGTAAATCATGATGGGCACCACGATCATCATCGTCCAGACCGTAACCCGGAAAATGATGTGATTGAGTCGCGTGATCGCGGCTGCCGCCTGGTCCAAGAGGGGGGGCAATGGTGTCTCCTGGTTTAGTGGTTCTTGAGCACAAGGCAGCGAGCGCGCACGCGCCGTCTGCTGCCTGTGCTTTCAAGGAAACCGCGCAACGACGCGCAGTCTCGGTCACAGCAAGCGAAGCTCTTTCATGTACGCGATTTGGCTGTCCAGGGCCTTGGTTGCAAGCGGATCGTTCTTGGTTGCCGTGCGCCATGCCGCAACGGCCTTCGGGCGGGATGCGAGCACGTCGGCATCGCTCAATCGAATGATTTCAACGCCCTTGGCCTTGTACTTGGTAAGCGCGTCCGCGTCACTCGCGACCATTTGCTGGCGCAGCCCACTTGACACTTCCTTGGCGGCCGTGGAGAGGGCTGATTTGAAGTCGGCCGGAAGCTTGTCGAATGCGGCCCTGTTGGCCACGTACGCGGTTGCCGTGGTGGGCTGGTGGAAACCAGGCAGGATGATGAACTTGGCCACCTCGGCCAATCCGGCTTCCAGGTTGGCGGTGAGATCCCCGCGGTCGGCGACATCGATCACGCCTTTGTCGAGAGCCGAATACACCTCGCCTGTCGGCAGTGGGGTGACTGACACACCGAAGGCGCCCATCACAGCGGAAGCCAAGCCCACAAAGCGCCCCTTCTTGCCGGCGAAATCCGCGACTTTCCGGATTGCGACTTTAGAGTGGATGGGTTCCTGACCATAGACGGTCGGCGCGATGTAGTGCAATCCAGCCGGTGCATAGGCCTGTCTTGCGATGTCCAGGCCGCCACGCTCGTAAAACCAGGCCTCGAACTGATCGGACTCCGGAAATCCGAACGGCACGCTGGCGGTGAATGCGAAGGTCGGGATCTTTCCGGCCTCGTACCCATCGAATGTCTTCATCATTTCGAAGGCACCGCCACGCACGGCGTCGAATGCCTGAGCGGCAGGAACGATTTGTCCAGCGGAAAACAGGTTGATCTTGAACCGCCCGCCTGTGAGCTCCGCCACGCGCGCCACGAAGCGTTCTTCGAATTTTTGGGGAGTGGTGCCGCCGTCCCAGAGGGCTTGCATTCGCCAGGTCACAGCTGCCGGCGCCTGCGCTGTTGCCGGCAGGATCAATGCGCCAGCGGCTGCCGCCCCGGCAGTCTTGATGAGAGTTCGGCGGTTCAATCGAGGCATGTTCATTTCAGTCTCCTGCGTGGTTTGCTGACGCGCATTTCACAAATTGCACGCTCGTGTGGCGTGACAGTGACAGTCTAAGGAGTGCTGTACCAGGCTGGAAAGGTACAGTTCATCAGGACAGTTGGGACGTTTTTGCGTCGCGCCTCGATGTTGCTAAAACTCAAAACCGCGCAGCGCCGCTTCTATCGCCGCGGCAGTGGCCACGGGTTTTTCCATCGGGAACAGATGGCTACCATCCAGCATCATCATGCGGCCTCGCGTGACCTGCACGGTCATGGCCGTGCCCACCTGCTTCATCTCCTCCGAATCGCGACCGCCGATGAAGGCGACGTTGCATCGCAGCGGATGGCGCTTGAGCAGCCGGTCCAGGTTGTCGGGGAGCGTGTTGTAGATCGCGGTTTCGATATCACGATCGAAGCTCAGCACACGCTCGCCATCCTCATCGTGGGTACAGTGCGTGACGTAATCGCGAAGCACCTGTTCGTCCCAATGCGCGAAGGCCTTCTTGTGCTGGAAATGATCGAACGCATCCTCCTGCGTGGGCCAGCGGTTCTTGCGCTTGCGGCTCACACGCCCCGGCGATATCGACCCCACGAGCTGCGTGCGCTTCATCGCGCCCAGGGCGGTGGCCTTCCAGCCGCCCAGCAAGGGCGAGTCGATCAGCAGCACGCCCCTGGCCAGTGACGCGTGCCGCGCTGCGCACATCAGGCTCAGGAACCCGCCCAGCGAATGGCCCACGAGGAAGGCCGGCCCGCCGTGCCGCTCCACCTCGCGCGCGGCCACGTCGTGCAACTGCTGCACCAGATGCGGCCAATTGTTGGTGACGGGGTACTCGGGATCGTGGCCGTACTTGTCCACGGCCTTGACGGTGAAGCCGCGCGAACGCAGGCTCTTGAACAGAACGCCGTACGTCGCGGCCGGAAAGCTGTTGGCGTGTGAGAAGACGATGAGGGTCATGAATGGGGATTGTCATCCCGGACTTGATCCGGGATCCATGGTCGCGCGTGGATTGCGGATCGAGTCCGCAATGACAGACTGCCTAGATCAGCCTTTCCTCCGGCCGGGTGATCTTCTTGAGCGGCTTGCTGCGGCCGGTGTCCACCTTCAGCGGCGTGTCTGTGTGCGCGTCGTCCCACACCGGGTCTTCCAGGCTGTCGAACACCTCGCGCAGTTTCTGGCCCCAGCTGTTGTGCAGCATGCGGTAGTAGGGGTTGTTCATGTCGATGCAGACGATCTTGTCGGTCTCGAAGCGGTTGGCTTCGTACACCACCAGGTCCAACGGCGGGCCGACTGAGAGGTTGGACTTCATCGTCGAATCCATCGACACGAGCGCGCACTTGGCGGCTTCCTCCAGCGGCGTGTCCGGCGTGATGACGCGGTCCAGCACTGGTTTGCCGTACTTGTACTCGCCGATCTGGAAGTAGGGTGTCTCGGGCGTGGCCTCGATGAAGTTGCCGGCGGAATACACCTGGAACAGGCGCATGCTCTCACCGCGGATCTGCCCGCCGAAGATCAGCGACACGTTGAACTCGACGCCCGCGTACTTCAACGCCTCGGCGTCCCGGTCGTAGACGTGGCGCACTGCGTTGCCCAGCACGCGAGCTGCGTCGAACATGCTCTTGGCGTTCCAGATCGTCGTCACCTCGCTGTCTTCCGGGCTTTCCTTCAGCTGCTCGACCTGCAGGATTTCGCGCACCGACTGCGAGATGCTGAGGTTGCCGGCAGTCAGCAGCACCATGAAGCGATCGTTGGGGCGCTCATACACGATCATCTTGCGGAAGGTGCTGATGTTGTCCACGCCCGCGTTGGTGCGCGAATCAGACATGAACACTAGGCCCGCGTTGAGTTTGATGCCGACGCCATAAGTCATGACTGGTCTCCTAATTTCTTGATTGCGTAGAGCGCGTCCAGTGCTTCGCGCGGGCTCAGCGCATCGGGGTCGAGGGCTGCCACGGCCGCTTCGACGGCGCTGTGCGCCGGTACCTCGGCCGCGGGCGGGGCTGCAAACAAGTCTACCTGCTCGCGGCTCAATGTCTGCTGGTTTTCCAGGGCGGCCAGCGCGTGCCGCGCATGGTTGACTACGCCGGCGGGCATGCCGGCCAACCGGGCCACCTGGATGCCGTAGCTGCGGCTGGCCGGGCCGGGCTGAATCTCGTGCAGGAAGACGATGTCCGCGCCCGACTCGGCCGCGCTGACGTGCACGTTGACGGCGGCGTGGTGCCTGGCCGGGAATTCCGTCAGCTCGAAGTAGTGGGTGGCGAACAAGGTGTACGCCTGCGTCTTGTCGTGCAGGTGCGCCGCGATGCCGGAGGCCAGGGCCAGGCCGTCGAATGTGGATGTGCCCCGGCCGATCTCATCCATCAGCACCAGGCTCTGCGGGGTGGCGGCATGTAGGATCTGCGCCGCTTCCGTCATCTCGAGCATGAAGGTGGACTGCGCGTTGGCCAGGTCATCGGCCGCTCCGATGCGGGTGTGGATGGCGTCCATCGGCCCCAGGCGGCAGGCCTGCGCGGGCACATACGAGCCCATGGCCGCCAGCAGGCACACCAGCGCCACCTGGCGCATGTACGTGGATTTGCCGCCCATGTTGGGGCCTGTGATGATTTGCATGCGCTGCTTCGGACCCAGGCGCGTGTCGTTGGCGATGAAGGTGCCGGCGGAGGTTTCGGCCAGCCGCGCCTCGACGACCGGGTGACGGCCCTGGACGATCTCGATGCCGGGCTCTTTCATGAACTGCGGGCGGCACCAGTTGAGCGTGAGCGACCGTTCGGCCAGCGCGCACAGCGCGTCCAGCGAGGCGATGGCCCGCGCGAGCCGGGTCAGCGCGGGCACATGGGGCTGCAACTGGTCGAGCAGCTGCTCGTAGAGGAATTTCTCGCGGGCCAGGGCGCGGTCCTGCGCGGACAGGGCCTTGTCCTCGAAGGCCTTGAGCTCGGGCGTGATGAAGCGCTCGGCGTTCTTGAGCGTCTGGCGGCGGCGGTAGTCTCCGGGCACCTTGTCGAGCTGGCCCTGCGTGATCTCGATGTAGAAGCCATGGACCTTGTTGAACTGCACGCGCAGGTTGGCGATGCCGGTGCGGGCCTTCTCGCGCGTTTCCAGGTCGAGCAGGAAGCCGTCGCAGTTGTCCTGGATGGCGCGAAGTTCGTCGAGCTCGGCGTCCAGCCCCGTGGCGATCACGCCGCCGTCGCGCACCAGCGCGGCGGGTTCCTCCATGATTGCGCGCGCCATCAACTCGCCGCAGCCTGATGGAGGCGTCATGGCGCCGGCCACTTCGGCGAGCAGGGCGGTTTGCCCTTCCAGCTGCCGCGCGAGCTGAGCCGCCTTCTCCAGCGATTGCCGCAGCCCCACCAGTTCCCTCGGCCTCACCTGGCGCAGCGCGATGCGTGCCGTGATGCGCTCCACGTCGCTGCAACCCTTGAGCGCGCCGCGCAACGTCTGCCAAAGATAAGAGCCCTCTCCCCTCCGGGGAGAGGGCTGGGGTGAGGGGCCGTCTCCGCGCAGCACCTCGATCGCTTCATGCCGCGCGAGTGCCTGGCTGCGCTCGCGCCGCGGCTCCAGCATCCAGCACTTGAGCATGCGGCTGCCCATGCCGGTCATGCAGGTGTCCAGCAGCGAGAACAGGGTAGGCGAGTCTTCGCCGCGCAAGGTCTGCACCAGCTCCAGGTTGCGGCGCGTCGTCACCGGCAGGTCGATCAGTTCGTCGTCGCGCTGCACCTGCAGGCTTTGCACGTGCGATAGCGCGCGGCCCTGCGTGTGTTCGGCGTAGGAGAGCAAGGCGGCCGCGGCGGCATGCGCCAGCAGCAGTTCGTCGGCGCCCCAGGCGGCCAGTGTCGCGCCATTGAGCTGCTCCAGCAGCTTGCGCAGCCCCAGGCCGGATTCGAACTGCCATTCCGGCCGCTCGGTCAGCGACATAGGGTTGGAGAAGCGCAAAGCCTTCAGGCGCTGCTCGAAGGTGGGCGTCACGTCGGCGCTGAACAGCAACTCGCTCGGCGCGATTCGCGCCACCCAGGATTCGAGCTCGTCGGCAGCGCATTCGGCCAGTTGCAGCGCGCCCTGCGTCACGCTCAGCCATGCCAGGCCGAGCCGATGGCGCGAGCCCTGATGCACGGCCAGCAGCATCGCTTCGGCCTTGTCGTTCAAGAGCTCGGTGTCGGTGAGCGTGCCGGGCGTGACCACGCGCACCACCTTGCGCTCGACCGGCCCTTTGGATGTGGCGACGTCGCCGACCTGCTCGCAGATGGCGACCGACTCGCCCTGCTTGATCAGGCGGGCAAGATAGCTTTCCACCGAGTGGAAAGGAACGCCCGCCATGACGACCGGCTCGCCGTTGGAGTTGCCGCGCCGGGTGAGCGTGATATCCAGCAAGCGGGCGGCCTTCTCGGCGTCGCGGTAGAACAACTCGTAGAAATCCCCCATCCGGTAGAAGACGAGAGTTTGCGGGTGTTCGGCCTTGATGGCGAGGTATTGCGCCATCATGGGCGTGTGCTTTCCGGCCTGGTCCGGCGATGCTCCCGCGATTTGCTTTTCATTGGACATGGGCACCGATTGTCACCGTAGAATGGCCGGGTTGCAGCCCCCGATGAAGGACCCTCACATGACCGAGCCGAACATGTCGGAACGCTCGGCTCACACCGCCATCGCCGAGTGCGATGTCCTGGTGATCGGCGGCGGCCCGGCGGGCTCCACCGTGGGCGCGGAACTGGCCCGCCGCGGACACAAGGTGACGATCCTTGAAAAGGAGCGCCACCCCCGCTTCCACATCGGCGAATCGCTGTTGCCCGCCAACCTGGCCCTGCTCGAGAAGCTCGGCGTGGCCGACGAGGTCCGGGCGATCGGCATCCAGAAATGGGGCGCCGAATTCGTTTCCCCTTGGCACGACAACAAGAGCCAGACATTCGAGTTCGCGGACGCCTGGGACAAGTCGATGCCGTATTCGTACCAGGTGCGGCGGTCCGAATTCGACCAGATCCTGATCCGCAACGCCGCGAGGGCCGGCGCCGAGGTGATCGAGGGCTGCAGGGTCCGCGACGTCGCCTTCGCAGCCGACGACGCGAGCGCCACGGTTCATGCACAGCACGAAGATGGGCGCACCCAGCAATGGCGCGCGCGCTTCGTGGTGGACGCGTCCGGGCGCGACACGCTCCTGGGCAAAAAGTTTGACTTCAAGCGGCGCAACCCCCGGCACAACAGCTCCGCCCTGTACGCGCACTTCACGGGCGCCACCCGGCACGCGGGGCGGGACGAAGGCAACATCACGATCTTCTGGTTCGATCACGGCTGGTTCTGGCTGATCCCGCTGGCCGACGGCGCCACCAGCATCGGCGCGGTGGTGTGGCCCTATTACCTGAAGAGCCGGGACAAGCCGGTGAAGGAGTTCTTCCTCGACACCATCGCCATGTGCCCGGCGCTGGCCGAGCGGCTCGCCCGTGCGACGCTCGCGTCCGAGGTGGAGGCGACCGGCAACTTCTCGTATTCCTGCGAGCGCACCCACGGGCCGAATTACCTCCTCATCGGCGACGCTTTCGCCTTCATCGACCCGGTGTTTTCCTCCGGCGTGATGCTCGCCATGCAGGGCGGCTTCGTAGGCGCGGAAACCGTGGACACCTGCCTGCGCCGGCCGGCGCGCGCCGCATCGGCGCTGGCGGCGTTCGACCGGGAGGTGCGCCGTGGCCCCAGGGAATTTTCGTGGTTCATCTACCGCGTGACGCACCCCACGATGCGCGACATGTTCATGGCGCCGAGGAACATATTGCGCGTGAAGGAGGCGCTGCTGTCGATGCTCGCCGGCGACATCTTCGGCAAGACGCCGATCTGGGGGTCGCTGCGGGTCCTGAAGGGCATTTTCTACATCGGATCGGCGCTCAATTTCAGACGTTCGCTGCGGGCGATGCGCCTGCGCAGGGCCAACATCCGCGAAGTCGAGGTCACCGCATCGTGAGACATCCCTTCTCCAGCAGCTTCGTGGAAAGCGAAACCCCGACCGCGGGGGGCAAGCGCATCGAGCCGCGCTTTCGGCGTGCGCCGCTGCACGAGACCCTCCGTCTGCACCTGGGTTTCCTGCTGCTGGGTGCGTTCTGTCTGGCGATCTCGGTGGCGGCGCTGCCGATGGGCGTGCTTCTGCCCCGCGCGCCCCGCAAGCGGATGGGGCGCGGGCTCATCTCGACTTCGGTCCGCGCTTACCTGAAGATGCTGTCGTGGATGGGGGCCTGCCGTTTCGACCTGTCCGAGCTCGACGCGCTGCGCGGCGAGCCGCCGATGGTGATCGCGCCCAACCATCCCTCGCTGCTCGACGCGCTGATGGTCCTTTCCGCATTGCCCAACGCGGGCTGCGTCATGAAGGCCGACATCGTCAACAACGTCATTTTCGGCGGGGCCGCGCGGGTGGCCGGATACATCCGCAACATGCCGCTGCGCACCATGGTGCAACAGGCGATCGGCGACCTGCACCAAGGCAGCCATGTGCTGCTGTTTCCGGAGGGCACGCGCACCACCCGCTTCCCCATCGGACGCCTGCAAGGCACTTGCGGCTTGATCGCCAAGCACGCCGGCGTGCCGGTGCAGACCGTGTTCATCGAAACCGACTCGGGGTTCCTCGGCAAGGGCTGGACACTTTCGTGGACGCCGCGCATGCCGATCACCTATCGGGTGCGGCTCGGCAAGCGGTTCGATCCGCCCACCCACTCCGCCCGCTTCGTCGCCGAACTCGAGCAGTATTTCCAGTCCGAGCTGGCACATGCGCAGCTGCCGGAGTTCCCCGTCTCACGGCCTCGTGCGTGATCGCAGTATTCCCCAGGCAATGAACAGTCCCGCGCCCGCCGCTTCCGCGACGCATCTCGTCCTGATCCCCAGCTACAACCCCGGCTCGAAAGTGCGTGAGACCGTGGCGGCCGCGCGCGCGCAATGGACGCCGGTCTGGGTCATCGTGGACGGCAGCACCGACGCCAGCGTGGCGACGCTCGAGGCGATGGCTGCCGCGGACGCCGGCCTGCGGGTCGTCGTGCTGCCGCGCAACGTAGGCAAGGGCGCCGCCGTGCTGCACGGCCTGGAACTGGCCGCGGCGGAAGGCTTCACGCACGTGCTGACCATGGATTCGGACGGCCAGCACCCGGCCGAGCTGATCCCCGCTTTCATGGCCGCGTCCCAGGCGCAACCGAAGGCGATGGTGCTGGGCGTGCCCGTGTTCGCGGCCGATGCGCCGCGCCTGCGCGTGAACGGCCGCAAGGTGTCCAACGGCTGGGCCGACCTGGAAACGCTGTGGATGGGCATCGGCGATTCGCTGTTCGGGTTTCGCGTCTATCCGATTGCGCCGCTGCGCGAGGTGATGCAAGGCCAGCGTTGGATGCGCCGCTTCGATTTCGATCCGGAGGCGGTGGTGCGCATGTGCTGGCGAGGCATCAAGCCCGTGAACCTGCCCGCCACCGTGAAGTACTTCCGTCCGGAGGAGGGCGGGGTGTCGCACTTCAACTACCTGCGCGACAACCTCTTGCTGACGTGGATGCACTCGCGGCTGTTCTTCGGCTTCCTGTTGCGCCTGCCACTGCTCCTCGCGAGGCGCCTGCTAGGCACGTGACGCCTTCACGGCGCGGTACTCGGAAAAGATGCCCAGCTCCACGTGCCGGTCGACCTGGGCCAGCCCCGCGGCTTCCAGCGTGGCGACGACCTGCTCAGGGGGCGCGCAGGCTTCGATGGTGTCCCAGTAGTAGCGCCACATCGTGGTGGTCTTCTTCTGGCTGGAGACGAAGCGGGTCAGGAGCGGGATCACTCCGCGCATGTAGGTCTTGAGCAGCCAGCGCCCGAACGGGCCGCGCGCCTGCGTGATCTCGAGGACGCACAGGCGCCCGCCCGGCTTCAACACGCGCTCGAACTCCGCGAAGGCCACGCTCAGGTCGCTGATGTGGCGCAGCGCGTAGCCCATGCAGAGGAAATCGAAGTGGTTGTCGGGGAAGGGCAGGGCTTCGGCCCGGCCCTCCACCATCGCAACGGCCTTGGGAAGCTTGCCGGCCGCCATCATGCCCGCGCTCGGGTCCAGCCCTGTCACCAGCGCGGGATCGCCCGTGAGCACGCAAGCCTGCGCCGCCACCAGCCCGGTGCCGACGCCCACGTCAAGCACCTTCATGCCGGGCTTCAGTCCGGCGCGCACCAGCGCGTCGTGCCGGTACTTTGACCCGGTGCCCCAGGCCAGCATGGATTCGATGCGGTCGTAGTCGGGCGCCGTGTCGTCGAAGATCTTGCGCAGGTACGCCCGCCGGTCCTGCTCGGTCTCGTAGTAATCGGTGAGCGGCCGGTGCGGCGCATGCACCACGGGCACGGGTGCGGGGGCGGGGTTGGTCATTCGGTATGTTCCTTCAAGCCATTCCGCCATTGATCGAAATGATCTGGCCGGTGATGTAATTGGCGCGTTCCGAGGCGAGGAAGCCCACGAGCTCGGCCACCTCGTCGGCCTTGCCGGGGCGTTTCATCGGCACCATGCGCGCGATGTCCTCGGCGCTGAAACTGCCCTCGGCCATGCCCGTGTCGATGATGCCGGGCGCCACGGCGTTGACGGTGATGCCGCGGCTGGCCACTTCGAGGGACAGTGACCGGGTGGCGGCGTGCAGCGCGCCCTTGGCCGCCGAGTAGTTCACCTGTCCCCGGTTGCCCATGACGGCCGAGACCGAGGTGATGTTGATGATGCGCCCCCAACGCGTGCGGATCATCGGCAGCGTCAGCGGTTGGGTGACGTTGAAGAAGCCGTTCAGCGACACGTCGATCACGCGCTGCCACTGGCCCGGCTGCATGCCGGGGAACACCGCGTCGTCATGGATGCCGGCGTTGTTGACGAGCACCTGGATCGCGCCCTGGTCCAGCAGGGCGTTCAGCGCCGCGGTGGTCGCGGACGCATCGGTCACGTCGAAGGCCACGCATGGATGATGACCTCCATGCCGTCGCCAGCGAGCCGGCGGCAGATGGCCGCACCGAGGCCGCCGCTGCCGCCGGTGACGAGCGCGCGTTTGGGGGATGGCTGGTTCATCGGGGTGTCCTTGCCGGTGCGGCGGAAAGGCCGGCCGCATCGAGCACGACGATGGCACGCCCGCTCAGCAGGGTGCGTTTGCCGGCTTGCACGTCGAAGCTGTAGAGCACGGTGTTGTCATCACCTGTGATCCGCTGCGCGTTGACCGAAAGCGGGCCGTCCACCGTATCCAGCCGATCGACGTGCAGCGTGACGCCCCGCATGCCCGCGAGGTAGCCGGCGCGCGGCGGCGCGTCGCCTGCGCTGCCGCGCGCGCTCTCGCCGACGAGTGCGCCGTGCACGGCCATCGCTTGCGCCGCGTATTCGACGCCGCAGGCCGCGCCCAGCCGGCCGTAGGCGCGCAG
>JAQZBU010000209.1 GCA_029237735.1 Ramlibacter sp.
TAAGAGTTTTGGGATTGACGTTTACGTAAACTGGAATTCTATGCGGCGCTGCACCACCGACTCAAAAAAGAACGACCGTTCGTTTTTGGATTATAGGGGGCGCGCACCGGCTCAGTTAGTACGGGAACTCCAACGGGCGTCCGCTGCCGGACAATTCGCCGACCGCACGGTCGGCCAATCCGGGTAAGTCTGGACCACTCCCGGCACTGGCCAAGCTTACAGTCGACGCCAACCCATACCAAGGAGTCTCGCGCATGAAACGACACTTTTTTCTCCTGACCGCCGCCGTGCTGGCCGGCCCCGTCGCCGCCCAGACCGTCCTGACGGTGTCGAGCTGGGTGCCGCCCACCCATTCGCTCAGCGTGGCCCAGAAGGAATGGTGCGACCTGGTCGAGAAGAACAGCGCCGGTAAGGTCAAGTGCAACATCCTGCCGCGCGCCGTCGCCAACCCACCCGGCACTCTGGACGCCGTGAAGAACGGGCTGGCAGACGTTTCGTTCACCGTGCACGGTTACACCCCGGGACGATTCGTACTGACCCAGATGGCCGAGTTCGGTTTCCTGGGGGATGCGGCCGAGCCGCTGTCCGTGGCCTTCAACAAGGTCGCCATGAAACACCCGCAATTCGCCCAGGAACACCAGGGCGTGCACGTGCTGGCCTATTTCACGCACGGCCCGGGCATCGTATTCAACACCAAGAAACCGGTGACGAAAATCGAGGACCTGCAGGGCCTGAAGTGGCGCGTTGGCGGCGGCATGGTCAATGAGATCGCCAAGACACTGGGAATGAACGTCACGCTCAAGCCGGCGCCCGAGTCGTACGAGTTGCTGTCCGGCGGTGTGATGGACGGGACGCTGTTCCCGGCGGAATCCATCGAGTCCTTCAAGATCGACAAGATCATCAAGTACGCGACGACGTTCCCGGGCGGCCTGTACAACACCAGCTTCGTCTTCATGATGAACCAGGCCAAGTACGACAAGCTCAGCGCGGACGAGAAGAAAGCGGTGGACGCGGCCTCCGGCGAGACCGCCGCGCGCATCCTGGGCCGCAACTGGGACAAGGTGGACCGCCGCGCCTACGCGCTCATGCAGGCCAACAACGTCCAGGTGACCAAGGCCGACGCGAAGCTCGTCGCCGACATCAAGGCCAAGACCTCGGCGCTGGAAGCCAAGTGGGTCAAGGACGCCGAGGCCAAGGGCCTGAAGGACGCAGCCAAGGTGCTGGCCGAGTTCCGCTCGGAGATCGCCAAGGCTTCCAAGTAAGACAAGCTTGAAGAAACTGCTGGAGCTGCTGTGCGGCCTGCTTTCGGGCACCGCACTGTTCGGCATCATGGCCCTCACGTTCTTCGACGTGCTGGGCCGCAAGTTCCTGAGCAACTCCATTCCCGGCTCGCTGGAGATCACCGAGCTGCTGATGGTGGTTGTGATCTTCGGCGCGCTGCCGCTGGTTTCCGAGCGCGGCGAACACGTCGAATTCGATTCACTGGACCCTTACCTGCCGCGCTGGCTGCGCAGGGCGCAGGCCTTCCTCGTGCACTTGCTGTGCGCTGCCATGCTGCTGGGCCTGGGCTGGCTGATGTGGCGCAGCGGCGGGCAGTTCCTGGAGTCCGGTGAGACCACTGCCCAGCTAAAGATCCTGAAGGCGCCGTTCCTGTACGGCATGGGCGTACTGTGCGCCGTCACCGGCGTCGTTCACCTGCTCCTCATCGCCCAACCGCCCGCGGATAGCGTCGAAGGCAAGGGCGTGGCTTTGTGATCGAAGCGCTCGCCGGCTTCGCCGTCATCTTTGCGCTGGCCATCATCCGCGTGCCGCTGGCATTCGCCATGGGGCTCGTGGGATTTGGCGGCATTGCTTTCACCCGGGGCCTGAACCCGGCGCTGGCCAGCACCGCGCAGGTCGTCTACGAGACCGGCTTCGCTTACACGCTGTCCGTGATCCCGCTGTTCATCCTGATGGGTAACTTCGTCGCGCGCGCCGGCCTCGCGCACGAGCTGTTCCAGGCAGCGTATGCCTTCATCGGCCACCTGCGCGGCGGGCTCGCGCACGCCACCGTGGCGGCGTGCGCCGGCTTCGGCGCGATTTGCGGCTCGTCCATCGCCACGGCTGCAACCATGAGCAAGGTGGCTTACCCGTCCATGCGCAAGCTGGGCTACAGCGCCTCGCTGTCCACCGGCGTCATGGCCGCGGGCGGCACGCTGGGCATCATGATCCCGCCGTCCACCATCCTGGTGATCTACGGGATCATCACCGAGACCAGCATTGGCAAACTGTTCGCCGCGGGCGTTATTCCCGGCATCCTGACAGCCCTCATGCTGATGGCGGGCATTGCGATCATTACCGCCCGCGACCCGGAGCACGCACCTCCCGGCGAACGCACCTCCTGGCCCGATCGCTGGAAAGCACTGCGCGGCATCTGGGGCGTCATCGTGCTGGTGATCGTGGTGCTCGGCGGCATCTACGGCGGCTTCTTCACGGCCACCGAAGGCGCGGGCTTCGGCGCGGCAGGCGCTTTCCTGTTCGCGCTGGCACGCGGGCGGCTGACATGGCAGGTGCTGTTCAACGTGCTGGTCGAGTCGGCGCGCACCACGGCGATGCTGTTCACGCTGCTTATCGCCGCAACGCTCTTCGCGAACTTCGTCAACTTCACGACGATGCCGGGCGACCTGAAGGAATGGATCACGCACCTGGGCCTGTCGCCCACCATGATCATCGCCGCGATGATGCTGATCTACGTAGTGCTGGGCACGGTGATGGAAGAACTCACGATGGTGCTGCTCACCATCCCCCTGTTCTTCCCGATCGTCACCAGCCTGGGGTTCGATCCGGTCTGGTTCGGCGTGCTGATCGTGATGATCGTGCAGATCGGCCTGATCTCGCCGCCAGTCGGCATGAACCTGTTCGTGCTCAACGCGCTGCTGCCGGGCGTGGGCCTGGGCCAGATCTTCCGCGGTTGCTGGCCGTTCGTGCTGGTGCTGATATTCATGCTGGGCCTGCTGATCGCGTTTCCGCAGATCAGCCTGTGGTTGCCGTCGCTGATGAAGTGACGGCGCCGGGCTTCAGGTGCACCACGCGCTGCGGGAAGGGGATCTCGATCCCCGCCTCGCGCAGCGACTTGAGGATGTGCAGGTTGACATCCGATCGCACGTTCATCTGCCCGTTCTGCGGATCGCCGATCCAGAATTGCAGCGTGAACTCCAACCCATCCGCGCCGAACTTGACCAGCCGCGCCGCCGGCTCCGGGTCGGCGATGACCCGGTCGGACGTGCGTGCGGCGTCCAGCAGGATGCGCTGCACCAGGTCGACGTCGCTGTCATAGCCTACCGTCACGTCCGTGGAAAGCAGGATGCGCGGGTCGGCCAGCGAGAGGTTTTCGATGCGTTCGGTAATCAGCTTCTCGTTGGGCACGATCGATTCGCGGCCGCTGAGCGAGCGGATCAGTGTGTAGCGTGTCTTGATGTCGACCACCACGCCTTCGAAATTGTCCACGCGCACTGTGTCGCCGATGCGCAAGCTGCGCTCGAACAAAATGACGAAGCCGCTGACGTAGTTGGCCGCCAGTTTCTGCAGGCCGAAGCCGATGCCGACCCCCAATGCGCCGCCGAGCACCGACAGGGCCGTCAGGTCCACGCCGACGGCCGACAGCGCGAACAGCAGGCCCACGAGCATCAGCACGGCGCGAATGGCGCTGGCCGCCACCTTGCGCAGCGACAGGTCGGCCACCGCGTCGCGCAGCACCTTGCGCTCCAGCGCCGCGGAGATCCACAGCGCCACTACCAGCACGGCGCCGGAAGAAAGCACGCCCTGCACGACCGCCAGCAGGCTGACGCGCGACTTGCCGAAGGCGAAGTGGATCGCGTCCATCTCGTCCATCACGGCCGGAAGCAGCCCCACGATCCACAGTACCGCCGCGATCCACGCCATCCACGAGAACAGGCGCTCGATCAGCCGGGCTAGGCCAGAACGCGGGAAGACGACAGTGAACACCCGTGCAAGGAACCGAATGCCGGCCAGCGAGACCAGGATCGGCAACGCCAGCTTGAGCAGGGCCACTTTCTGCATCGGTGCCAGCACCAGCGTCGCGCTGTAGGTAAACACCAGGCGGCCGATCAGCCAGCAGATGCCGAACGCCACCGCCAGGCAGCCCAGCAGTAGCCCGATTTCCAACAGCACACCCGGATGGCCCAGATCCTGGACCAGCTTGTCGATCTCGATCATCAGCGTTTAGCGTGTCGGCGCTTCGGGGGTGTTTCATTTGCTCCAGGATGGCTTGCGCTTCTCGGTGAAAGCAGTAAAGCCCTCCTGGGCACAGCCGTCCATCATGTTGACGGCCATGGTCTGATTGGCCAGCTGGTAGGCAGCCTCGATGCCCATTTCGCGCTGGCGGTAGAACAGCTCCTTGCCCATCGCGATGGCCGCACGCGGCTTCTGCAGGATGCTCGCGACCAGGCTTGCCACTTCGGCGTCGAGCTGCTCGGGCGCCACGGCGCGATTGACCAGCCCCCGATCCAGGGCCTGCTGCGCGCTGATGAAATCGCCCGTCACCAGCATTTCCATGGCCTGCTTGGGCGCGATGTTACGCAGCAGCGGCACGCTGGGCGTGGAGCAGAACAAGCCGTAGTTCACGCCGCTCACGGCGAACCGTGCTTCGGTGGACGCCACCGCCAGGTCGCACTGAGCCACCAGCTGGCAGCCGGCGGCCGTGGCGATACCGTGCACCCGGGCGATCACCGGCACCGGCAGCTTCAGGATGGACAGCATCACGCGGCTGCACTGCGCGAAGAGCTGCTGGTAATACGCCAGCGAGGGCTGCTCGATCATTTCCTTCAAGTTGTGGCCCGGGCAGAAGGCCTTGCCGGCCCCTGCTATCACCACAACCCTCGCCTCTGCATCGGCCGCGACGCGGTCCAGCGCGCTCTGCAAGGCCGCCAGCATCTCCTCGCTCAGCGCGTTGAAGTTGGCCGGCCGGTTCATCGTGAGCGTGACAACGCCGCGCTCGTCCCGTCGATACAGTACCGCGTCAGTCACTGAAGATTCGTTCTTCATATCGATTTCTCCGTTTCGGGGGCGGTCACAGATCGGCCAAGACGCGTACATGGGCCTCGACGCTGCGCCCCAGGGCGTCGAGGTTGTAGCCGCCTTCAAGGGCGGAAACAATCCGCCCCTTCGAATGCTTCTTCGCGATTTCCTTGATCTTCCAGGTGATCCACTGGTAATCCGATTCCACCAGCCCGAGCTGGCCGAGGTCGTCTTCGCGGTGGGCGTCGAAGCCCGCGCTGATGAAGATCATCTCGGGCCGGAAGGCTTCGAGCTGCGGCAGCCATGCGTATTCGATCATCTCGCGGATTTCCATCCCGCGCGTGTACGCCGGCACGGGCAGGTTGACCATGTTCGCGCTGTGTGGCTTGTCGCCGCTGTAGGGGTAGAACGGGTGCTGGAAGAAGCTCACCATCAACACGCGGTCGTCGCCCGTAAGGATGTCCTCGGTCCCGTTGCCGTGATGCACGTCGAAATCGACGACCGCCACCCGCTTCAATCCATGCCGGTCCAGCGCGTACCGGGCTGCTATGGCGATGTTGTTGAAGAAGCAAAAGCCCATCGCATGGTCGCGGCAGGCATGGTGGCCGGGCGGGCGGACGGCGCAGAAGGCGTTCTCGAGCTCGCCGGCCAGCACGGCGTCTGTGGCGGCGATTGTCGCGCCAGCGGCTCGCAGCGCGGCACCCCAGGTGTGCACGTTCATCGTCGTGTCCGGGTCGATCCGGGCATAGCTGCCGCCACCTGCGTCGATCTGGTCGGGAAGCCCCTGCGCCATGCCGCGCAGCGACATCACGTGCATGTGCGTGTGTGCCAGCTCGATATCGCCCAACGATGCCGGCGGCGCCTCCCGGTGATCCAGGAAGTCGCGGATGCCGGCGGCCAGCAGACGGTCGTCGATCGCATCCAGCCGCTCGGGGCACTCCGGATGGCCAGGCCCCATTTCATGCTTCCTGAAATCGGGGTGCGTGAAATAGCCGGTTTTATTCACTTGCAATGCTCTTCGGTAGCCGATTTCGGATAACGTCTTGCCTCATATGGAAGCACAACAAAAACTCAAGGCGCTCCTCGATCAGCTTAACACGGTGCTGGTGGGCAAGCCCGCCCAGGTGCGCGACTGCGTCGCCTGCCTGCTGGCCGGCGGCCATCTCCTGATCGAGGACGTGCCCGGTGTGGGCAAGACCACCCTGGCCCATGCGCTGTCGCGCGCGTTCGGGCTGCACTTTTCGCGGGTGCAGTTCACGGCCGACCTGATGCCCAGCGACTTGTCGGGCGTCTCGATCTACGAGCGCGGCAAAGAAGCTTTCGTATTCCATCCGGGCCCGGTCTTCGCGCAAGTGTTGTTGGCCGACGAGATCAACCGGGCCAGCCCCAAGACGCAGAGCGCACTGTTGGAGGCGATGGAAGAAAAGCAGGTCACTGTGGAAGGCGAGACGCGCGCCCTGCCCTCGCCCTTCTTCGTCATCGCCACGCAGAACCCGCACGACCAGTTGGGCACTTTCGCGCTACCCGAATCGCAGCTGGACCGCTTCCTGATGCGAATCTCTCTGGGCTATCCTGACCGCGCGGCCGAGCGTGAACTGCTGAACGGCGCCGACCGGCGCGGCATGGTCGAGGCGATGCGCAACACCCTGACGCCGGTTGACTTGCAATTGCTGCAGCAAAAAGTGCTGCAGGTGCATGCCGCCGACCCGCTGCTTACCTACGTGCAGGACCTCGTGGCCGCCACCCGGTCGGGCCGCTGGTTCCTGCAGGGCCTGTCGCCGCGCGCCGGCATCGCCGTGGTGCGCGCCGCCAAGGCCCAGGCCATGCTGAGCGGGCGCGACTATGTGGCTCCCGATGACGTACAGGGCATCCTGCCGCAGACGGTCGCGCACCGCCTCATCCCCGTCGGTGATGCGGGCCGCGGCCCGGTCGAGCAGGTGCGCGCGATGATGGAAGCCGTGCCGCTGCCGTAACATGACCCGCGAATTGAAATGAACGCGGCGATGCTCAACCCGTTTTCGCTGGTGCGCAGGCGCTTTCGCGAATGGTGGCAATCGCGCCTGCCGATGTCGGATACGTTGACGTTGACACAGCGCAACGTATACATCCTGCCCACGCGCCCCGGCTTCATGCTGTTGCTGACAATGATTCTGCTGCTGGTCGCATCCATCAACTACCAGCTGAATCTGGGTTACCTGCTCACTTTCCTGCTTGCCGGCAGCGCCCTCGTCGGCATGCACGTGTGCCACGCCACGCTGCGGGGCCTCACCCTGAACCTGATGGCGCCCGAAGCGCAGTACGCGGGAACCAGCGCAACGCTCTCCGTGGTGCTGACCAACGAGCGCGCGTCCATCCGCTATGGCATCGGCCTGTCCGTGCTGGACGCCACCCACGAGGACCGCTGGGTCTGGACGGACGTGCCGCCGCAGGGCATGGCCACGGTGCAGGTCGCATTCAAGCCCGAGAGTCGTGGCCTGCATCGCGTGCCGCCGCTTACAGCCGAAACCCGCTTTCCGTTGGGCACCTTCCGGGTCTGGACGGTGTGGCGCCCGGCCGCGCAGGTGCTGGTGTATCCCGCGCCCGAGCCCTTTCCGCCGCCGTTGCCGCCGGGCGAGCCGCGCGGGGGCGGCGCCTCGGCAACGCGCATAAACACTACAGGCGAGTTCGACGGGGTCCGCGCCTACCGCCGCGGAGATCCCCTCAAGCTGGTCGTCTGGAAGAAGGCGGCCAAGAACGACGAGCTGGTCAGCCGAGACGCCCAGCAGGCGCAGCGCTTCGAGTTGTGGCTGGACTTCGCACAGGCGGGGCATCACTACGTCGAAACCAGGCTTTCGCGGCTCGCGGCCTGGGTGCTGCAGTCCGACCGGCTGGGCCTGGACTATGGGCTTCGCCTGCCCGGGCAGGAAATCAAACCCGCAAGCGGTGAAGCGCACAAGCGCCGTTGCCTGGAAGCTCTCGCCCTATGTTCGCTCGCCTGAGCTCCCTTCCGCGGGACGCCCGCGACACGCTGTTCCTGCTGGCGGTGATCGGCTGGGTCATCCTTCCGCAAGTCGGCAATCTGCCATGGTGGTCGAGCGTGCTGGCGGGCGGAGTGCTGCTGTGGCGCGGCTGGCTCGCCGTGGCCGGCAAGCCGTTGCCACGCTCATGGTGGGTGCTGGTCCTTCTGCTCATCGCGCTCGCGGGCACCTACGCGACATACCGGACGCTGCTCGGGCGCGACGCGGGGGTGACGCTGATCGTGGCGCTGCTGGCGCTCAAGACGCTGGAGCTGCGGGCCAGGCGCGACGCCTTCGTCGTCTTCTTCCTGGGCTTCTTCACGATGCTCACGAACTTCTTCTTTTCGCAGTCGCTCGCCACGGCGGCCGCCATGCTGCTTGCGCTGCTGGGCCTGCTCACCGCCCTG
>JAQZBU010000087.1 GCA_029237735.1 Ramlibacter sp.
GCGAGTTGCTGGTTCATCTCGACGACCTCGAAGACGCCGCGTCGTCCAAAGTAGCCCACGCCGTTACAGCGCACGCAGCCCTTGCCTCGCCTGAATTTGGCCAGCGACAGCTCCTCGGGGCTCACGCGGGTGCGGAACCATTCCAGGTGTTCCGGCGGCGGGTCGGCGGCAATAGCGCAGTTCGGGCAGACCATGCGCACCAGCCGCTGTGACACGACCGCCAGCAGGCTGGACGCGATCAGGTAGCCCGGCACCTTCATGTCCAGCAGGCGCAGCGGCGTCGTCGCCGCATCGTTCGTGTGCAGTGTCGACAGCACCAGGTGGCCCGTGATGGCCGCGCGCGATGCAATGTCGGCGGTTTCGTTGTCGCGGATTTCGCCGACCAGCAGGATGTCCGGGTCTTGGCGCAGGAAAGAGCGCAGCACGCGGGCAAAGGTCAGGTCGATCTTCTCGTTCACCTGCACCTGGTTGATGCCTTGCAGGCGATATTCCACCGGGTCTTCGCAGGTGAGGATCTTGACTTCGGGCTTGTTCAGTTTCTCCAGCGCGGCGTAGAGCGTCGTGCTCTTGCCGCTGCCGGTGGGCCCGGTCACCAGTACGATACCGTGGGGCGCGGAAAGCGCACGCTCGAAAACCTTTCGCGCACGCTGGGGCATGATCTGCGAGAGGTTCAGGCGCCCGGCATCCTGGCGAAGCAGCCGCAGCACGATCGATTCGCCGAACTGCGTGGGCATGGTGGACATGCGCACGTCGAAACGCGAGTCGCCCACCTTCATGTTCATCCGGCCGTCCTGCGGCAGGCGCCGCTCTGCGATGTCGAGCCCCGCCATCAACTTCAGGCGCACCACGAGCGTCGATGCAATGCGTGGATCGGTTTCGACTTGCACGTGCAGCTGCCCGTCGATGCGAAAGCGCACGGTCAGCGTTTTTTCCTGGGGCTCGAAGTGGATGTCCGATGCGTTAATGCGCGCTGCGTCGTCGAAGATTGTCTGCAGCAGCTTGACGATGGGCGCTTCGGCGTCTTCCAGCGCGCCTTCGAGCGCCCGCAAGTCGACCACGCGCTCCTGGGCCTGGACGTCCTGGCCCACTTCCTTGGCGAACTGGCCAATCTGCTCGGTCTTGCGATAGACCTTCTCGATCGTGTCCTTCAACTGCTCATGCGTGATGACGCCGACTTCGACATTGCGCCGGAGCAGCGCGGACACTTCATCTTGCGCGCGCAAATCCCATGGGTCGGCGAAGCCGACGAAGTAGCTGTCGCCGCGGTCCTCCAGCACCAGGGCCTTGAACCGGCGCGCCTGCACTTCGGTGATCAGCTTGACGGTCTGCGGGTGGAAATCATGCTGCCGCAAGTCGACGTACGGAACACTGAGCTTCTTGGCAGCGGCCCGGGCGGCGGCTTCTTCCGTCGGGTTGTCGGGCACGACCAGGTCGGGCAGCGGCGGCGGCTGCTCGACCATGAAGGAACGTGTCATCTCGAAGTCTTGTGGCATGTGGATGCTCCGTCAATGTGGGTCGGGCAAGATGGGTTTCACTGGATGGTTTCCTGCCAGCGTGTTGTCTTCAGCGTGGTGCTTGTGATGGGCGCGATCTTGCTGTAGTCGACGCCACGCAGGCAGACGAATCCGCCTGCGAACTGGAGCGACCCGCCGCTCTTCGTCACGGAGTAGTCGGTGATCGATGTCGTGGAAGAGGGTGTATTGAAGAACGCGCACAGACCGCCGCACACCTTGGCGCCGTACAGTCCCGCCGAAGGCGCGGCCGACACGGTGAATGAATCGACACCCACTGACACCACTTTCGTCCCGGCCGCGAACGCGCCCGCGCCGGCAGGTGAGCCCGTCACGCCGAACACACTGAGGGTCGTACTCACGTAAGGGTTCAAGCTTGGAAGCACGGTACCGGCGGGCACGCGTATGGTCGTGCTGCTCGCGCCTTGTGTGACGTAGACCGTGCCGCCGAGATTGACAGCGCTGTTCAGGGCGTATTCGCCGCCTGACGGGCCGGACGCAACGGAAACCGTACCGCCGGTGCTCACGTTCGCCGATCCGGCCGCTAAGTTCGCCCCCGTCGATCCGATGACCCGCAGGTGAGTCGAGGAGACGACGACGTTGTTCTTGCCGACTTGGCCCGTGGCCGCAGGGCTGAAGGTGTAGGTGCCTGTCGTTCCGCATCCGGCGGGCGATGTGATCGTGGCACCGACGATATCCGGATCGCCGCTGAGCGTATCTCCCTGGCAGATCACCGTGTTGGAGGCGAGCGAAACCACGTCCATCGTCGTGTCGCCGTTCGCCAAGTTGGCGTTGAGCACCGGGTTGGCGCCTGCCGTCGCCTTCACCGCGCTGGGATAGGAGGTGAGTCCCGCACTGCCGCTGGCATCGGCGTTAGCCGACACATAGTCGGGGTTGAACAAGTACCAGATTTCGGAGTACGCCTTGCCCGACGCGTTGGGCGTGCTTCCGTCGAGGTTGGGGAAGTGCACCAATTTTGTCAGCGCGGACGGGTTGGGCCCGTTGGTGCCGAAGGTCACCGCGTTCAATTGATCTGCGCTCGTCTGCGAGCGCCCGGAAATGCCATACACGAGCGTGTCGGATGCCGAACACCAGCTCGTGCACGTGTCGGCCTGGAAGCTTCCCGTACCGCCGGTTGGATAGCTGGTCGGGGACGGAGTGCACGTTGAGGTCGTGGTTGCCACACCGTTGATCACGCCACCTGTGGACCCGGCGTTCACGCCCGTCAGGTGGGCGACGTGCTTGTCGTCCCAGAATGCCCCCACGATCGTTGGCGTTATCGTCGTCGACACACTCGGGAACAACCCGCCCACCTCGACATAGTCTCGGCTCTGGCTGATCGTCTGGACCACGCGCCTGCTGATGGTGTTGGGCGCAATGTCGACGGTGACGCCCATCCCCCCCACGCTGGTGGCGCCGTTGCTGGATTCAAGGTTCCACTGCAGCCCGCAGCCGGTCGGGTCGTTCGCGCAGAACGTGGCGTCGGCGTTTCCGCCCGGGTCTTGCCGCTTCCATGCCATGTTGAAAAGCGAAGTCGCGGGAACATTGTGGATGTTCCTCAGCACCATCGTCACGGTCGTTCCCCGGCCGGCGACGCCATAGCTCACACCGAGGGTGTAGGTCTGCTCCAACGTGCGCGACGCCGAGCCCACTGTGCCCGTGACATTCACCGTGCAGCCGGTGCACAAACCCTCGGTGCATCCGGGCGGAGCCGCGACCGTCTTGTCTGCTGAATAATTGAAGTCCCCGCGTCCGAGGGCGAACGGCCCGCCGGTTGCAACGCCCTTGCAATCCGCTTCGGCCATGATGCCGCTGTTGCCGACCCGGCCCACGATCGCTTCCGCGCGCTGGAGTCCGCTTTCCGCCAGCATCAACGCCGCCGTGCTGTCCAGCTGCTGCGAAGTGTCCATGCTTCGCGTGCCCACGATGCCCAGGGTCTGCGCGAGGATGAAGATGACGCCTGCCACCAACAGGAATGCCATCAGGATCGAGATGACCCCGCGCTCGCGGACCGGAAGGCCTGCGTTTCGCTCAAGTGCAGGGGTTGGTTTCACACATATTCCTCAGGGCGACGCGTGAGCGTTCGGTGATCACCTTGCCGCTGGTGGTGTCCGTCATGGTTAACGTGATCTCGACAAAGCGAACATCGGTCGCCCCCGTGGCGGCGGAGGTCGCCCCCGTCGCCGAAAGCGGGTCGAGCGCCAGATACTGCAGGTTGAGTGTCGCCTGCGTGGCGAGCGTGGAAACGGTAGCAGGTGACGAGTAGCCTAGCGTGAGGTTTGAACTGCTGACGTCGATCGTGACCACCACGTTGTCAGGACGCGTGAAGACCAGTTTCGAGCCCGTCATCGCCGAGATGCCGTACCCGGTGGCCTTGTCGACATGCTTGATCTCCCGGATCTCGCGCGCCAGTCGCTCGACGGCGTAGCGGGCGTCATTGGCATTGCTCTGGCCGGCGTTGACCACACGTGCGGTGGTGAACGAATCGGAGATCATCGAAACACCGACGACCGCCAGGATGCCCATGACCACGACCGTGATCACCAATTCCACGACGGTGAAGCCGCGCTGGCGGGTTCGTAAGGTGGCAAAGTACTGCATGTTAGTAGTCCACGAGCATGACGGTCACTGGCGCAAGGCCGCCTTCAGTGACCACTACCGTCTTGCACGAGAAATTGGCAGGGCAGGCCACGCCAGTGAAGGCCTCCGTGATAGCCACTGCGGGCGTTGTGAATCCCGTGAGTGGCGGTAAGCCGGAGCATGGGTGGCTGCCGTTGGGCGCCACAACGACATTGGCGTATCCATCCTCGGTGTGGCGGCGCTGGGCCAGCACCTGTTCGCCACACTCGTGCATGAGCCGCGTGCTGACTTGCATGCCATCCACGGTGCCAACATTGGTGAACAGCCGCCCCTGCAGCGCGATGATGCCCAGGGAAGCAAGCCCGAGCACGACCATGACGATGATCGACTCCATGAGCGTGAAGCCGCGCGAGTAGTGCGATCGGCGATGGTGAAGGGCGTTCATGGCGTCACCGTCACGTGGCCTGTCAACGCCGCCACGTCCACCGTCACGTTCACGCTGCCGCTGCTCAGCACGTATTGGGCGGCCGAGGCCGGCTTGCCCAGGCTGTTGATGACCAGCGTGCCCTGACTCGGCGTGAGGACCACGCCTTTTTCCAGGCTGATGGTGAAGGCGGTTCCCGTGGCTGGGTTGATGACCGGGTTTGTGTTGCACGGCGCGGCGACCGCGGTCGTGCAGCTCACGGTGTAGGTGCCGTTGGCGCCCCCGGTCGCGGTAATGGTCAGGCTCTTGCCCCAGACGGTTGCCATGGACTGGACATGTTTGATGTCCCCGGCCAGGGTCTGCGCCTGAGAGAGCAGCGAAAACGTGCTCGATGAACTGTTCCTCATCATCGCGTAGGCGCTGAGCACGCCCACCACGACCAGCACGATGATGAGTTCCATCAACGTGAAGCCTGCTTCCTTCATGGGGGAACCTAAACGCATATCGCCACCAGGAAGAGAAAAACGGAACGCGGTGTCGCCGCGCTCCATTCGTCCGGAGTTGAAACGTCAGGTGGCCCCGAGGATGCTGACGGAGTGCGTTTCGCTCCCGCCCGAGTGTTGCAGCACGCACGGGCCCGATGCGACTCCGTTGGTCAGCGCCACTGAGCCGCTAACCAGGGTCACTTCAGTGGGTTTGGTCACCAGGGCCAGCGCGTCAGCACACGTCGCTACCGATACCCCGGCCGTCAGTCCGCCGGACTTCATTGCGAAGTTCGTGGCAGCTGCAGAGGCCATGCTGCCGGCAACACCCTTCAGTACCCCCGTGCGCGCTTCGGAGGCCAGGTTCGTATAGGCCGGAATGGCGATCGCGGCCAGGATGCCGATGATCACGATGACGATGATGAGTTCGATCAGCGTGAAGCCCTTTTGCAACGCCCGGCTAAGTTTTTGCGATTTCATGAGTAGATCCTCCAGAGGTCAAAAGATGGTTGGGCACGCCCCTGGCGTTGGGCCCCTTACTTCTTTCTGCTCATTTCAATCTGTAAGGATTGTGTATAAAAGCGCAGAAGCGAAAAAAGTGTCCCACCTCATGCATGTAACGGCATCATGCAAATGAACTATGTGCGTTACGCGCCAAACATTTATACAGTGATATGTACAAAAAATCACACTTCCCAAAAATGTATGACATCATGAAGCGCGAAGTGCCTGTGCAACTATGCATGAGCTTGTAACAATATTAGACGAGTATTACAGCGGACAAGGGGAAAGGGGAAAAGTATGAACCTGCAGTGGCCCTTTTTCGGCGCCGGGGGTAAGGGGTGGACGGGCTTCGACGCTGTCGACAGCGGCTACTGCGCTGTCAGCGTCCGCAACACCTCTGGCAAACCTCAAGTCGTCGGTTATGCGCAGAGCTCCGGCATGGCGTACGGCGCCGATGCGATTCGCGAGCTCGGCGGCAAGGTCGGCTCGGCGGGCTTCCCTTGCACGCTGGCGCTGGCCCGCACCGACTACCAGGTGCTGGTGGTGCCCGAGCCGGCCGTGCTCGAATCTGAATTGCAGGCCAGCCTGCGCTGGTCGCTCGCGTCGATGATTGACTATCCGCCGGATGAGGCCAACATCGCCTGGATGCGCATCCCCACCGAGGAATATCAGCCCGGCCATGAAAAACAGCTGTACGCCATTGTGGCGCGCGACTCGATCGTCAGCCCCCAGGCCGGATGGTTCGAAGAGGCAAAGCTGCCTCTTAAAACCGTGGATATCCGCGAAACTGCGTTACGTAACATTGCGATACTTCTGGAAAAGAAGAACGAAGGGATGGGCCTTCTGTCGTTTGGGCCCAACGGTGTCACCGCCACTTTCACTTTTAACGGTGAGCTTTACCTCGACCGTTTCATTGCGCAGCCCATGGACGAGATCGTGGAGGGCGATGAGCAGAAGCGGCAAAAATTCTTCGACCGGGTTGCTCAGCAGGTGTATCAATCGATGGAGCTGATCACCCGCACGCATCCCTTCATCGGGATCGAGCGAGTGGTTGTGGGCCCCACACCCGCACCGATGGACCTGGCCAGGCACCTTGCAGGCAAGTTGCCGGTTTCAGTCCAGTTGCTCGACCTTGCGGAAGTGGTCGACCTGTCCGCAGCACCGCAACTGAACAAGCCGGAGATTCAGGCGCGCTGCCTGGTTGCCTTGGGGGCCGCACTGCGCGGCGTGAGGAGAAGTAAATGACCCAGCAGATCAACCTGTTGCGCCCCAAGGACAGGTCCGCGGGAATCGCGGCCTGGGGACTGGGCGCGGTCGGCGTGGTGTTGGTCGTACTGGCCGGGTACTTCGCTACCGTGCTGGGAGAAACAAACCGGTTGCGTGACGCGGCAAAGCTCAAGGACCAGCAACTCGCGCAGGTCAGGAGCACCATCCAGGTGCTGCAGGCCCAAAGAGCCAGGCAGAGCGATGCGTCTGCCCTCGAGGCTGAGATCGCGGCGATGCGGCCGCGTGCCGAGGCATTGGCCAATCTGGTGAAGCTCGTACGCGCGGGCAATCCGGGCGCACAAGAGGGCTTTGCCCGCTATTTGCAAACGCTGGGCAGCTTGTCCGCAGAGGGACTCTGGATCAGCAACCTCAGCGTCAGCAAGGGTGGCAGCTCCGTGGTCATCACCGGGCGAGCCTTGCAGAATGAAGCAGTGATGCAGTACGCCCGCCGGCTCAACGACGCTTTCGGCCCGCAGGGTGTGAATTTCAAGTCGCTGGAACTCACGCCTGAAGGCTTGGCCGCGCCGGGCGCGCCGGCCAGCGCCCCGCCGGCATTGACCACCGTCGCCTTCAGGCTGTCGTGAACGCCATGATGAAATACCTCAAACCCATCCTCGTCCAGTTCAAGGCGCTGAATACGCGCGAGCGACTGCTCACGATTGCGGCTTTCCTGGGCGTCATCTACTTCATCTTCGACTTCGCATTGATCAGGCCGCAGACTACGCAGGCCAAGGAGTTGCGCCAAAAAATAGCGCAGCAGGAGACAGAACTCCTCGCGGCCACCCAGGCACTGCAGGCCTTGTCGGCAGCCTCGGCGGCAGACCCGCTTGCCAGGCAGCGCGCGCAGCGTGATGCGATGCGCGCAACGTTCGCCGAAGCAGAAGCATTGATGGGGCGTGTTGCCGTTGACGTGCGCATGGGCGATGTCGTACGGGCCATGATTGCGGCCAAGCCAGGCCTCACGCTGGTATCCCTGCGCACGCTTCCTACCGAGCAGTTCTACCAGCCCCCGGCTCCGCCCGCGCCTGCCGCCGGCGCGAGTGCACCCGCGCCGGCCGCCGCCGCCAGTGCGCCGGCGGCGGCCGCAGCGCCCGTCGTGACAGTGCCCATTCTCTACAAGCATGGCGTCGAGGTGACGGTGCAAGGCAGCTACCCCGCGCTGCTCGCCTATATGCAGCAACTCGAACGCAACGGCAGCTCCATGTTCTGGGGCAACGTAACGCTGGACGTCGTGGGGCATCCGGAAGCGAGACTCAAGATGCTGGTGTTCACCTTGAGCCCCCGTCCTGAACAGCCATTGGGTTGAGGAAGACCATGAACCAACCAACATTGCCTGCGCGCCGGCTGCTCCTCATGATCGTGGGATTGGCGGCATCGGCATTCTCCTATGCGCAAACCTCTGGTGACCCGACGAAGCCTGCGCCGGTGTGGCTGGCGCTGCAACCCAAAGCCCCTGGTGCGGCGGCCGTCGAGGTGGACGCCGGCACACCCGAGGCGCAAATCGTTGTCGTCGGGCCCACCCGCAAATTCGCCATGGTAGATGGCCAAGCCGTGCGGCCCGGCGAAACCTACAAGGGCTCGAAGCTCTTGAACATCGGACCTGACGGCTTGGTGTGGCAAACCGAGGGGCGCCGCGAACTGACAAGCATGAGCCCGGGCGTTCAGAAGACCGACCCGGCCGCCCGCCAATCCAAACAACCCGGTGCAAAACCCGGACAAAAACACTGAACGGAGGCCCTCATGAGGCGATTTTTGATTCCTTGCCTGGTTCCCGCTTTTTTTGGCTGCAGCGTACCCATGCTGCCCCAGGACAGGACAGTCCAGGACCGGATCAACACGGAAATGCAGCAGGCAGCAAAGCCGCGCCCGCGCACTGACCCGGCTGCGGCCCTTCCTTCAACGGTGAGCAGTTCGCTGCTGCCGCCACTGCGGCCGGGTACGCCCCGCGTATCGTCACGGCAGCTCGAGCAGCGCTTCGACCTGAAGGTGACGGACGCCCCCATCGGGCAGGTGCTGCTGGCGATCGTGCAGGACACGCCGTACAGCGTGCTGCTGAGTCCCAAGTCACAACCGCCTATCCAGGTGACACCGGGCCAGGTGTCGCCGGGGGGCGGCGTCTCCGAAGTACTGACCGTCAACCTCAAGGACGTGACGGTGTTCGAGGCGCTCGACGCGATTCGCGAGATGTACGGCTACGAGTACACCGTGGACGGAAACCGCATTTATGTGCAGCCGCCCGACATGCGCACAAAGCTCTATCAGGTCAACTACATCCTCGGCCAACGCCGGGGTGTGAGCGACGTACAGGTCGTCGGAGGCGCATCGCCGAGTTCGTCGGGCAGCTCGGGCAGCGGGTCGACCGGTGGCTCGACCGGGACGGCGGGTGGCAGCACCAGCGGCTCGTCTACCGGCGGCAGCTATTCGTCAGTGCAGACCAGCGGCTTGAGCAGCATTTCCAAATCCGACATCTGGGGCGAGATGGAAGACGCCGTGCGCACCGTGCTGGGATGCCAGATCGCGCGCAGCCAGCCTCGCGGAGGCGCGACTGGGGGAGGCGGCGGCGGTGGCACTGGCGGGTCGAGCTCCGGTGGCAACAGCCGCGCGGATGTGTCCTTTGTGGGCGACACGCAGATTGGCGAGCGCATGCGGGGTTCCGAAGGTTGCAGCGGCGGCCGGGCCATGACGGTCAACCAGATGAGCGGTATCGTCGTCGTACGCGGCCTGCCCAAGGAGCTGCGCCAGATCGAGAGCCTGCTTCGCTCCATGCAGATCAGCGTCGAGCGGCAGGTGATCATCGAAGCGAAGATCATCGAGGTCGAGTTGAATTCCGGCTCACAGCAGGGCATCAACTGGTCGGGGTTCCGTCATGGGGTGCATCGCGGCTCCGTCGGCGCCAACGCCAACTTGTTCGACAGCACTGGTACCGCAACCCAAGGCACCGTCCTGTCACAGGGCGGCACCACTGGTTCGAACACGGCGTCCCCCAGTTCACTTGGTGAACTGTTGGGCGGTGGGCTGCTGGGTGTGGCCGGCTCCAACGCATTCTCCGCCGGGCTCGGGGTGGCGTTACAGTTCAGCAACTTCTCGGCATTGATCAATTTCCTGGAGTCGCAGGGCCGCGTGCAGGTTCTTTCGAGCCCCCGCATCGCAACGCTGAACAACCAGAAAGCAGTGTTGAAGGTGGGGAGCGAGGAGCCGTTCGTGACCAACATCGCGGCGGCCACGAACAGCCAGAACCTCAATTCGACCGTATCGACCCCACCGTCGTTGACCTATCAGCCCTTCTTCTCGGGCATCTCGCTGGACGTGACGCCGCAGATCGACGAGAACGACAACATCACACTGCACGTGCATTCGATGGTGAACTCCATCACCGAGAAGGAAAAGATTTCGGCGCCCTCGGGCGGCGCGGTCCGCGTGCCCTTTGCAGTGAACAGCATCAGCGAGACAGACAGCGTGGTGAAATCGCGTGACGGACAGGTGATCGTGATCGGCGGGCTGATGACCGAGAGCAGCTCGGACAGCCGCGACAAAGTGCCTGGCGCCGGCGACGTGCCCGTCGTCGGCGCGCTCTTTGGCAAGGCCAACCGTTCCACCGTCAAGCGCGAGTTGGTGATTCTGCTCAAGCCCACGGTGGTCAAGGGAGACGACACCTGGGCCGGCGACATCAACGCTGCCCAGACTCGCATCGACCGTCTGAACGCACCCGTCGCGAGGCCCGCGCTGCAGTAGCAACCATGTACCTCCAGCATTTCGCCCTGCGCGAGTTCCCGTTCAGCATCACGCCGGATACAAGCTTCTTCTTTTCGTCTTCCGGCTCGCAGGAAGCGCTTAACACCTTGCTGGTGGCGGCGCGCATGGGTGAAGGGTTCATCAAGATCACGGGCGAAGTGGGAACGGGCAAGACGCTCTTGTGCCGCAAGCTGATCGGGAGCCTGGGTGACGAATTTCGCATCGCCTACATCCCCAACCCGTACCTGGAGCCGATCGCGCTGTTCATGGAGGTGGCCGGCGAACTCGGGTTGGAGGTAGATTTCAGGTCGAAACCCAACCAGCACCAGTTGCTGAAAATGCTCACCGACAAGCTGCTGGAGCTTGCCCGTGCAGGTAAGCGCGTCGTCATCTGCCTGGACGAAGCGCAGGCGATGCCGATTGAAACGCTGGAGGCATTGCGCCTGCTCACCAACCTGGAAACCGAGAAGCGCAAGTTGCTGCAGGTGATCATCTTCGGCCAGCCGGAGCTGGAAGCAAAGCTGAACCACCCGTCGATCCGCCAGCTGAAGCAGCGCATCACGTTTCACTATCACCTGACGCCGCTGACCGGCTCCGAGCTGGATTACTACTTGCACCACCGCCTCGTCGTGGCGGGTTTCACGGGCGGCCGCCTGTTCGACGGCATGGCCACGTGGCTGCTGGAGCGCAGGACGAAGCGCGTCCCGCGCCTGGTGAACATCGTGGCGCACAAGTCGCTGTTGAGCGCCTATGGCAAGGGCAAGCGCTATGTCGGCTTCTTCGACGTGCTGGCGGCCTCCAACGACACCGCTTCACTGGAACGACAAGGCCACAAGGGGTCGCGTGGCGTGGCTCTTGTTTTGATGCTGCTATTGGGCGGCGCTCTCGCCACTTTCGGATGGATTTCTCTATGAGCCTGATCAACAAGTTGCTGCAGGATCTGGAACAGCGGCAAGCTGGGACGGAAAACAACGCGCCCATCTCCGTCGGCGTTCAATCCGTGCGCCGCGCCCCGCGGCGCGGCGGCTGGATGGTTGCGGCAATGCTGATATTGCCCGTGGCGGCAGCGGCGGGGCTGTGGGCGGTGATGTCGAAGGGGCCCGTGCCTCCGGTCACGATGGCGAAGGCGCCCGCGACAGTTGCGCCGGCGCCGGTGGTGGCAGCCGCTCCAGTAGCCGCGCCTGCACCTGTTCCCCTACCAGCGGCGCCTGCTACCGTGGTATCGACCGTGGAGGCGAAGCCGGCAGTTGCGAAGGTGGAGCCTCCGAAAGTGGAGCCGAAGGTGGAGGTTGCGAAGGTCGAAGTCGCAAAGGTCGAAGTCGTGAAGACTCCGGAGCCGGTCGTCGCGCCTGTTGCCAAGGCGGCCACGCCCGTTGTGGCGCCCGCGCCCAAGGCTGTCGTAACCGCGGCGGTGGAGAAGCCGACGGCGGTTGTGGCGCTAGCCTCGCCCAAACCAGAGACCAAGCCTGAGCCGAAGGCGGAACTCAAGCCTGATCCCAAGGCGATTCCCGACTCGAAGATCGCGGGAATGTATCCCGGCGTCGTCAAGAAGCCACTGAACGATCCGGCTGCCGCGATGGTCACCGCCGCTGATAAGCCCACCACTGTTGCCGACAGGCCCGTGGCAAAGCTCACGGTTGCGGCGGAAGCACAGTCGCAAAAGACTTTCACCCCGCGCCAGCAGTCGGACAACCTGTACAAGCAGGCCGTCATGCACGCCCAGCAAGGGCAGGGCAAGGATGCACGTGAATTGCTGTCCAAGTCGCTCGAGGCGGCGCCGCAGAACGTGGCCGCGCGTCAGTTGCTCGCGGGGCTGCTGGTCGAGGCGAACAAGCTGCCTGAGGCCTTGACCCTGCTGCGTGACGGCGTGAAAGTCTCGCCCGACCAGAGCGCGATGTGGATGAACCTGGCACGTCTGCAGCTGGAGTTCGGTGACGCCAACGCGGCGACGGCAACGCTGGAGCAAGGTATGACGCCTGCCGGTGAAGATGCCCAGTACAACGCTTTCTACGCGGTGTTGATGCAGCGCGCAGGGCGACACGACGCAGCGCTGAAGCACTTCCTGGTTGCGCTGCGTAGCGATCCGAGCATGCCGAATTGGCTCGTCGGCGCAGGCATCTCGATGCAAGCGCTAGGCCGCGACACGGACGCCGTCGAGGCATTCCAGCGCGCCAAGGACGGCGGCCAGCTGCCGGCCGCGTTCACGAACTTCGTGGATCAGCGGCTGGCGCAGCTCAAGCGGTAGGCGGCGTCTCCAGCACTGCTTGGACGTAATCCTCAAAATAGGGAGATTGCTCCCGGATATGGGGATTATCGCCGCTGGGCGGACCGCGTCAGCGATCGATGGCTTCCAGATCGGCCGACAGCGCCAGCCAGCGCTCTTCCAGCACCTGAAGTTCGTCGTTGACGGCCTTTAGCCGGCGGCCTGCTTGCGCGATTTCCGCGGGCGGCAGGGGCGCCGAAAGGCTTGCCTCTAGTGACGCCTTGTCCGCGTTGAGTTCCGCCATGCGCTTTTCGGCCTGTTCCAGTTCACGTTTGAGCGGCTTGGCCCGGGTGGCCAACTGGGCGCGATTCTGCTGAGGTGCGGAAGCGGGCGCTGGCGTGGGCGGCGGTGGGGGCGCTGCTGCCGCGGTTTCGGCGCGGGCTTCTTCACGCAGGCGCTTCGCTTCGTCCAGCAGGTATTTTTGATAGTCGTCCAGGTCGCCGTCGAAAGGCGCGATCTTGCCGCGGCCGACCAGCCAGAACTCGTCGCACACGGCGCGCAGCAAGGCGCGGTCGTGGCTGACGAGCATCACGGTACCTTCGAACTCGTTCAGCGCCATCGACAGGGCTTCGCGCGTGGCCAGGTCCAGGTGGTTGGTCGGCTCGTCCAGCAGCAGCAGGTTGGGGCGCTGCCACACCATCATCGCCAGCACCAGCCGTGCCTTCTCGCCGCCGCTCATGGTGCCCACGGTCTGCTTGACCATGTCGCCGGTGAAGTTGAACGTGCCCAGGAAGTTGCGCAAGTCCTGCTCGCGGCCTGACTCGCCGGAGTTGGGCCCGGCTTCGCGCGCCAGGCGGAACATGTGTTCCAGCGGTGTGTCCATCGGGCGCAGCACGTCGAGCTCTTGCTGCGCGAAGTAGCCGATGTTCAGGCCCTTGCCTTCGGTGATGGTGCCGCCAAGGGCGGGGATCTCGCGCGCGATGGTCTTGACCAGCGTGGACTTGCCCTGGCCATTGGCGCCCAGGATGCCGATGCGCTGGCCGGCCATGACGGAGCGGCTGACACCGCGCAGGATGATCTTGGGCGCGCCCTCACCCCCGTGGTATCCGAACACTCCATCCGTGATCGCGAGCATCGGGTTGGGGAGGTTGTTCGGCTCCTTGAATTCGAAGGTGAATTCGGCGTCGGCCAGCACGGGCGCGATCTTCTCCATACGCTCAAGCGCCTTGACGCGGCTTTGCGCCTGCTTGGCCTTGCTGGCCTTGGCCTTGAAGCGGTCGATGAACTTCTGCAGGTGCGCGATCTTCTCCTTCTGCTTGGAGAAGGCGGATTGCTGCAGCTCCAGCTGCTGCGCGCGCAAGGTCTCGAAGGCGCTGTAGTTGCCGCCGTAGCGCGTCAGCTGCTGGCGTTCGATGTGCAGCGTGACATCGGTCACCGCGTCGAGAAACTCCCGGTCGTGGCTGATGACGATCAGCGTGCCTGCGTAGCGCTTGAGCCACGCCTCGAGCCAGACGAGGGCGTCCAGGTCGAGGTGGTTGGTGGGCTCGTCCAGCAGCAGCAAATCCGACGGGCACATCAGCGCGCGGGCCAGTTGCAGGCGCATGCGCCAGCCGCCAGAGAAGCTGTTGACGGGTTGATCAAGCTCGCTCGTTTTGAAGCCCAGACCCAGGATGAGCGACTGCGCGCGCGGCACGGCGTCGTGTTCGCCCGCGTCCGCCAGGTCGGAGTGCAGGTGCGCGATCTCCATCCCCAGGTCGTGGTTGTCCATGTCCTGGTCGTGCGCGGCCTCGGCGCGTGCAAGCGCCTCGCGCAGCTCGATCAGGCGCGTGTCGCCGCCCAGCACGAAGTCGGTGGCCGACTCGTCCGTCTCGGGCATGTTCTGCGCGACCTGGCCCAGGCGCCACTGCGAAGGCATCGAAAAATCGCCGCTGTCTTCGTGGAGCGTCCCGTTGATGAGGCCGAAGAGCGTGGACTTGCCGGCACCGTTGCGCCCGACCAGGCCGACCTTTTCGCCCGGATTCAGCGTGACGGAGACGTTGTCCAGCAGCACCTTCGCGCTGCGGCGAAGGATGACGTTGCGCAGGAAGATCACTTGCGTCCCAGCTTGTCGAAGGCTTGACGGAAGTCGGCCAGCAAGTCGGCTTGCGCCTCGATGCCGACGGAAACGCGGATCAGCGAATCGGCAATCTCCATGCTTTCGCGCTGCTCGGCGCCCATCTCCCAGAAAATCGTGCGCGCCACGGGCAGGGCCAGCGTGCGGTTGTCGCCGAGGTGGCTGGATTTGATCACCAGCTCCAGCGCGTTGAGCACGTCGAACGGGTCCACGCCTTCGACGGTTTCGAAACTGAGCAGCGCGCCCGCATCCTTGAACAGCTTCTTCGCGCGAGCATGCTGCGGGTGGCTTTCCAGTCCGGGGTAGTGGACCTTCGCGACGAGGGGTTGCTCATCCAGCCAGTTCGCCAGCACGTGCGCGTTGGCGCATGCCCGCTCCATGCGTAGGGCCAGGGTCTCGGCCCCGGCGGCGATACGGTGCCCATGCTCGGCGCTGAGCGTCGCGCCCATGTCGCGCAGGCCCTTCTTGCGGATCTGCAGCAGGCCCCAGCCGGCGTGCGGCCCCTTTCGGTAGGAGGGCAGGATGTTGGGGTACTTGTCCCAGTCATACAGGCCGGTGTCCGAGATCGATCCGCCCAACGCGTTGCCGTGCCCGCAGATGGATTTGGAGAGCGAATGCACAACGAGCGACGCGCCCACGGCCTTGGGGCGGAAGAGGGCGGGCGTGGTCATGGTGCTGTCCACGACGTAGATGACGCCGTGCTTCGCGCACAGCTTGCCGATGGCTTCCAGGTCGGCCACCTGGGTGCGCGGGTTGGCGATCGTCTCGACGAACACCATGCGGGTTTCCGGTCGCAAGGCTTTTTGCACGTTGGCCGCGTCGGTGGCGTCCACCAGGCTCACATCGCAGCCCAGCTGGGTGAGGGTGTTCATCCAGCTGGCGGTGTTGCCGAAAAGGAAGCGGCTGGCGACGACGTGGTCGCCCTTGCGCAGCAGCGCCATCATCGATGAGCAGATGGCGGCCATGCCGGTGGCAAAGCACACAGTGCCGACCGCGTCTTCCATCAGGCTGACCTTGGCTTCGAGGACCTGCGTGGTCGGGTTGCCTTGGCGGCCGTAGATGTGGCCGCTCTTGTCGCCCTGGAAGACGGCCGTGAGCTCTTCGGCTGTTTCGTAACCGTAGGCGGTGGCAATGTGCAACGGCTTGAGGATGGCGCCATGCTCGACCGTGCCCAGGCGGTCGGCGTGCAGGATTCGGGTGGTGATTTCTCGGGTCATAAGGGCTGTATTGTCGCCGCTCGGCGCCAGCCACTTACCCCGGCCCTCTCCCTGGAGGGGAGAGGGGGTCAGCCCAGGGACGCTAGCGCCTCGCGGGCGACCAGGAGGACCTGGTCTTCGCCGGCGCTGGTTTCCAGCCACACCACTTCCAGACGGGGAAAGGCGGCTTCGAAATGCTCGCGCTCGTTGCCGATTTCCAGCACCAGCACGGCGCGGTCGGACATGTTGGCGGGGGCATCGCGGAACAAGGCGCGGATGAAGTCCATGCCGTCGGCGCCGCCGGCCAGTGCCAGCTCGGGCTCTGCCCGGTACTCGGCGGGCAGCTCGGTCATGCTCTGCGCATTGACGTAGGGCGGGTTGCACAGGATGAGGTCGTACGGGCCCTGCACTGACTGGAGGCCGTCGGAGTGCAACAGGCGGATCCGCGCGGCGAGGCCGTGCTTGTCCACGTTGATGCGGGCGACTCCCAGGGCGGGCTGGGAAATGTCGGCGGCGTCCACCAATACGTCGGGGTAAGTCATTGCCGCCAAGACGGCCAGGCTGCCGTTTCCGGTACATAGATCCAGCACGCGCTTTGTGTGTTCGCCCAGCCAGGTGTCGATGCTGCCATCGGCGATCAATTCGGCGATGAAGCTGCGCGGCACGATGGCGCGCTCGTCCACGTAGAAGGGCACGCCTTGCAGCCACGCTTCGCGCGTCAGGTAGGCGGCAGGCTTGCGCGACTGGATGCGCTCGGTGATGAGCTCGCTGACGCTGTCCTGCTGCTGCGGGGAGACGCCGCTTCGTCGAATGCGTTGGCCGTGCCATGACCGTAGGCGACGCCGGCCGCGTCCAGGCGCGCGGCGCTCGCCTCGACGAGTTCGATGAGAGTCACAGAGATTTCTCGAGATTTTCGAGCGTGCGCCGGTAGATGTTCTTGAGCGGCTCGATATCGGCCACGCGCACGTGCTCGTCGATCTTGTGGATGCTGGCGTTGATCGGTCCGAACTCGATCACCTGCGGGCAGATGCGCGAGATGAAGCGGCCGTCGCTGGTGCCGCCAGTGGTGGAAAGCTCGGTTTCGATGCCGGTCTCGGTGCGAATCGCCTCCTGGATGGCGTTGACCAGGCCGCCCGGCGTCGTGAGAAAGGGCAGGCCGCCCACGACCCAATCGAGCTGGTAGTCCAGCCCGTGCCGATCCAATACCTCATGCAAGCGCTTTTGCAGGCCTTCGGGCGTCGATTCGGTGGAGTACCGAAAGTTGAAATCGACGGTCACCGTGCCCGGAATGACATTGCCGGCGCCGGTGCCGGCGTGGATGTTGCTCATCTGCCAGCTGGTGGGCTGGAAGAAATCGTTGCCGCGGTCCCATTCCATCGCCACGAGCTCGGCCAGCGCCGGCATCGCGAGGTGGATGGGGTTCTTTGCAAGTTGCGGGTAGGCAATGTGCCCTTGCACGCCCTTGACGCTGAGCTTGCCGCTCATGGTGCCGCGCCGCCCGTTCTTGATCATGTCGCCGACGCGCTCGACGGATGTCGGCTCGCCCACGATGCAGTAGTCAAGCCGCTCACCCCGGGCCTTGAGGCGGTCGCACACGACCACCGTGCCGTCCACGCTCAAAGGGCCTGTCGGCACCACGTCCGTATGGCCGGCGAAGACGACGGTGCGGCCTGAGCCTTGCGAATCCAGCGCGCCCGCGCGCTTGGCCCAGAGGTTGGTGACGCGGAAAGTGTCGGGCCCGCTCAGGATGGTCTCGCAGGCAAAGCCGAGTGGCGCCAGCCGCTCCGCGATGATCTGCTGGCAGTGGCCGTCCTCGGGAGTGACGGAGCGGCGGGAGATCAGCTGTTCGGTGAGATGAAGTGCTCGGGACATGGACGGGAGTTAATGTTTGACGTCCAGGGTGATCTCGGTGAACGACGGCTCGTCGGCCATGTCTTCGTAGGATGCGCCCTCTTCGGCTTCCGCCTTGTCCTTGCCCGCGAAATCGTTCTGCAGGCGCCATTGCAGGTTGGTGGGCGAATCTGCGTAGGCCAGGCCTTCTTTCTTGTCGACGACACCGTCGATGATGAGGCGCGCGATGTCTTGCTCGAAAGTCTGCGAGCCCTCGGCCATCGATTTTTCCATCGCCTCCTTGACGCCAGAGAAGTCGCCTTTTTCGATCAGCTCGGCCACCAGCTTGGTGTTGAGCATCACCTCCACCGCCGGGGTGCGGCTGCCGTGCACGGTGCGCAGCAGGCGCTGCGACACGATGGCCTTCATCGCAGCCGCGAGGTCGCCCAGCATCGTGGGCCGCACTTCGACGGGGTAGAACGAGAGGATGCGGTTGAGGGCCTGGTAGCTGTTGTTGGCATGCATGGTGGCAAGGCACAGGTGGCCCGACTGCGCATAGGCGATGGCCGCCGACATCGTCTCACGGTCGCGGATTTCGCCGACCAGGATCACGTCCGGCGCCTGGCGCAGGGCGTTCTTGAGGGCTGTCTGCATCGACTGCGTGTCGCTGCCCACCTCGCGCTGGTTCACCACCGACTTCTTGTTCTTGAAAAGGAATTCGACCGGGTCTTCGATGGTGAGGATGTGGCCGGAGACCTTCTCGTTGCGGTAGTCCATCATCGAAGCCAGCGTGGTGCTCTTGCCTGCGCCCGTCGCGCCCACCATCAGCAACAGGCCGCGCTTTTCCATGATGAGATCGCCCAGGATCAGCGGCACGGACAGCGAGGCCAGCGGCGGGATCTCGGTGGTGATGTAGCGAATCACGGCGGCGTATGTGCCGCGCTGGCGCATGGCGGATATCCGGAAGTTGCCGATGCCTTCGATGGAGTGGGCCATGTTCAATTCACCGGTCGCCTCCAGTTCGTCCATGCGCTTGGTCGGCAGCACTTCGGCCAGCAGCGCCTTGGGCGCGTCGGCGGGCAGCAACTGGTTGTTGATCGGCAGGCATTGGCCGTTGATCTTGATCAGCGCCGGCGAATGCGCGGACAGGTAGACGTCCGACGCCTTCTTTTCGCTCATTAAGCGAAGAATCCGCTCCATCGTGCTCATTGGTGGCCCCTCTATCCGTTATATAGGTACTACTCAATCTCTCAGCAGGTCGTTCAGGCTTGTCTTGGCGCGCGTCTGCGCGTCGACGCGCTTGACGATCACCGCACAGTACAGGCTGTACTTGCCGTCCGCGCTCGGCAGATTACCGGAGACGACGACGGAGCCTGCCGGGATGCGGCCATACGTCACGGTGCCTGAGGCCCGGTCGTAAATCTTGGTGCTCTGGCCGATGTACACGCCCATGGAGATCACCGAGTTTTCCTCGACGATCACGCCCTCGACCACTTCCGAGCGCGCACCGATGAAGCAGTTGTCCTCGATGATGGTCGGGCCGGCCTGCACCGGCTCCAGCACGCCGCCGATGCCCACGCCACCGGACAGGTGCACGTTCTTGCCGATCTGGGCGCAGCTGCCCACGGTGGCCCAGGTGTCCACCATGGTGCCTTCGTCGACATAGGCGCCGATGTTCACGTAGCTGGGCATCAGGATCGCGCCCTTGGCGATGAAGCTGCCGCGGCGCGCCACGGCCGGCGGCACCACGCGCACGCCCGTTGCCGCCATCTCGTCGGGCGAGAGGTGCGCGAACTTGGTCTGCACCTTGTCATAAAAACTCAGGTCGCCGGAGCGGATGATTTCGTTGTCCCGCAGACGGAACGACAGCAGCACGGCCTTCTTGATCCACTGGTGCACTGTCCACTGGCCGACGGACTCGCGCGTGGCGACGCGCAGGTGGCCGTTGTTCAACTCCACGATCACGTGTTCCACGGCGTCGATCACGTCCTTGGGGGCGGACTTGGTGGAGATGTTGGCGCGGTTCTCCCACGCGTTGTCGATGATCTGCTGGAGCTGTTGGGTCATTACGTTACTTGGCTTTTAGGGACTGGACGAACTGGACGATGCGTTGCGCGGCTTCCACGCATTCCGCGGTGGGCGCCACCAGGGCCATGCGGATGCGGCCCGCCCCAGGGTTGGTGCCCCCGGTTCCGCGGGCGAGGTAGCTGCCCGGCAACACGGTGACATTGTATTGAGCCAGCAGCTCGCGGGCGAACTCCGTGTCGCTTCCCCCCACGCCGGCCCACAGATAAAAGCCCGCGTCGGGCAGCTTCACGTCCAGCACCTTGGCGAGCATTGGCGTGACTTGCGCGAACTTCTCCCGGTACATGGCCCGATTTTCGACCACATGCTGCTCGTCGCCCCAGGCCGCGATGCTGGCCTGCTGGATCACCGGGCTCATGGCGCTACCGTGGTATGTGCGATACAAAAGGAATTTCTTCATCAGCGCCGAATCGCCCGCGACGAAGCCGCTGCGCATGCCCGGCACGTTGCTGCGCTTGGACAGGCTGGTGAAGGCGACCAGGTTCTTGAAATCGGCTCGACCCAGCTTTGCGGCGGCCTGCAGCCCGCTCAAAGGCGGATCGTCCGTGAAGTAAATCTCGCTGTAACACTCGTCGGAGGCGATGACGAAGCCATGCTTGTCCGACAAGGCGAATAGCTTCTTCCACTCGTCCAGGGGCATCACGGCGCCGGTGGGGTTGCCGGGGGAGCAGACGTACAGCAACTGGGTGCGGGCCCAGGTTTCCAGGGGCACGCTGTCCCAGTCCACCGCGAAGTTGCGGGCCGGGTCACAAGGCACGTAATAGGGCTCCGCGCCCGCGAGGATGGCCGCGCCTTCGTAGATTTGGTAGAAAGGGTTGGGGCAGACCACCACTGGTTTGTCGGTGGGGTCGATGACCGTCTGGGCGAAGGCGAAGAGCGCCTCGCGCGTGCCGTTCACGGGCAGCATCTGGGTATTGGCATCCACGGCCAGCCCGTAGCGCGTCATCAGCCAGCGGCGGAAGGCGTCGCGCAGCTTGGGCTCGCCGGCAGTGGCCGGGTAGGTGGCCAGGCCGGCGAGCGAGCTGGCCAGGGCCTGCTTGATGAATTCGGGCGTCGGGTGCTTGGGCTCGCCGATACCCAGGCTGATGGGCGAATAGGCCGGGTTGGGCGTCACGCCCACGAAAAGTTGCCGCAGCCGCTCGAAAGGGTAGGGCTGCAGGTGGGACAACAGGGGATTCATGGTTGAGATTATCGGTCCCCTGGCCGGCCGTAAATTACTGAAGAGCCAGGTAGGGCGGCGGATTGCGGCGTATTCTTTTCCTCCTCGAAACCTCAAGAAGAGTGCCATGCTGTCCAACGCCAGCGTCACGACCATCCTGCCGGTGGTCGACATGAACCGTGCCCGCGCGTTTTACGAAGGCAAGCTGGGATTCAAACCCGAAGGGCCCGATGGCGACGTGGTGCCTTGAGTTTCGAGGTGCGGCATATCGAGGACGATATTCGCGAGCTGGAACAGGCGGGAGTGGTCTTTGAGGACTATGACCTTCCGGACCTGAAGACCGTGAATCATATTTGCGTGCTCGGCTCGGAGAAGGCGGCCTGGTTCAAAGACACGGAAGGTAATTTTCTTTGCCTGCACGAAGAGGTGCACTAAGCGGCGCCTCAAGCTTGGCCATGAGTTCCCGCGCGTTGTCCGGCGCATGAAGCTTGTCGGTGTTGTCGAAGTAGCAGTACACGTCACGTGAGGCGCGCCGAGGCGGTTTGGCCCGCGATATCAGCCGTGCATCCTCCGGCTGTCCGCCCGACGACCACGCGCGGATGCACTCCGCCCACCGATCCAGCTCCTCGCTCGTATACCGGCTGTTGTAGAGCTCGGTCGAACCATGCAGCCGCATATAAACGAAATCGGCGGTGACATCCTCGAACAGCGGCCAGGGCCGGGGCGTGTCCGCCACCACCCACGCCACACCGTGCCTTCGCAGCAGCGCGATGAACGCGGGGTCGACGAAGCTCTCGTGCCGCACTTCCATGGCATGGCGCAGCGGCATGTCGACCTTCGGCTTCAGGCTGTGGCGTTCTTTCAGGCGCGCGTCATGCGCGTGGGCGATCCACATCGCCTCTTCGGTCGTGCGCGGCAGGATCGAGAGGAACTCTTCGAATATCTCCTCATGAAACCGCGTCATCGGCGGGAACTGCCACAGGATCGGGCCCAGCTTGTCGCCTAGCTCGAAGAGGCCTGACGCCAGGAAATTAGCCAGCGCGGTTTCGATGTTGCGCAGTTTGAGCATGTGGGTGATGTAGCGGCTGCCCTTGATCGCGAAAACGAAGCCCGGTGGCGTTTGCCGCGCCCAGAGCGCGTAGCTGGATGGCCGCTGCAGGGAATAGAAGGAGCCATTCAGCTCGATGGAAGGGAAAATCCGGGCCGCATATTCGAGTTCGCGGGCCTGCGCGAGCTTTTTCGGGTAGAAATTGCCGCGCCAGGGGGTGTAGCGCCAGCCGGAGACACCGATGCGGACTTTGCCTTGGGTCACGCCCCACTTTTGCCATAAAGCGCGCCCGGCGGGGCGGGAGGCTTACCGTTGGTTGCACAGGGGGCGGGCAGGCCGCAGCACGGTATCATCCCAGCCACTCGCCGGGCCTGGGTCCGGCGCTTTCATACAGTCAGCATTTTCGGGCAAGACCGTGCGTCTCAATTCGATCAAGTTATCCGGGTTCAAGTCGTTCGCGGAACCGACCAACTTCATGCTGCCGGGCCAACTGGTGGGCGTCGTGGGGCCCAACGGCTGCGGCAAATCCAACATCATGGACGCGGTGCGCTGGGTGCTGGGCGAATCGCGCGCCAGCGAGTTGCGCGGTGAGTCCATGCAGGACGTGATCTTCAATGGCACCAACACCCGCAAGCCGGCCTCGCGATCTTCGGTGGAGCTGGTGTTCGACAACGCCGACCACCGCGCCGGCGGCCAGTGGAGCCAGTTCACGGAGATCGCCGTCAAGCGCGTGCTGACGCGCGACGGCACCAGCAGCTACTACATCAACAACCAACCGGTGCGCAGGCGCGACGTGCAGGACGTGTTCCTGGGCACCGGCCTGGGTCCGCGCGCCTACGCCATCATCGGCCAGGGCACGATCAGCCGGATCATTGAGTCGAAGCCCGAAGAGCTGCGCCTGTTCCTGGAAGAAGCCGCGGGTGTCTCCAAATACAAGGAACGCCGCCGCGAGACGGAAAACCGCCTCTCCGACACGCGCGAGAACCTGACCCGTGTGGAAGACATCCTGCGCGAGCTCAACTCCAACCTCGACAAGCTGGAAAAGCAGGCCGAGGTGGCGCAGCAGTACAACGCTTTGCAGTCCGAGGTGACGCTCAAGCAGCACCAGCAGTGGTTCCTCAAGCGCAGCGAGAGCGAGGCCGACCAGGCCAAGGTGAAGGCCGACGCCGAGAAGTCGGTCAATGACCTCGAATCGCGCGTGGCCGACCTGCGCCACATCGAAAGCGAGCTGGAAACCATCCGCCAGGCGCATTACGCCGCCGGCGATCAGGTCAACCAATCGCAAGGCCTGCTGTACGAAGCCAGCGCCGAAGTGGGCCGGCTGGAGGCCGAGATTCGCTTCGTGGTCGAGGGCCGGCAGCGCGTCGAGCAGCGCCTGGCCCAGTTGAAGGAGCAGACCGCGCAATGGGCCGCCCGCAAAGACGATGCGGCGGTCGAAATCGAATCACTGGCCGCGCAAGGCGTGGAAGCCGAAGAAAAAGCCATGCTGCTGGCCGCGCAGGTCGAAGAGCAGATGCAGCAGTTGCCCGAGCTGGAGGAAGCACTGCGCCAGGCGCAGTCCAAGGCCAATGAGCAACGCGGCAGCGTGTCGCAGGTTCAGCAGCAAATTCAGGTGCTGGCCGCCGACCAGCGCAACATCGAGGAACAATCCCGCCAGCTGAACCAGCGTCGCGAGAAGCTGGCGGCCGACCGAAACGCCTTGGCTGCGCCGGACGAGGCCCGCCTCACAAACCTGCAAGCGCAACTTGCGACGGCGCAGGAAGCCGCTGAAACCGCCGACGCCCGCCTGCACGAGTTGCAGGAGCAGGTGCCGCAGCTGGACGAAGAGCGCCGCGCAAGGCAGCAGGCCGTCAACACCGAAAGCCACAAGCAGGCCGACCTCTCGGCGCGCATGGAGGCCCTCAAGGCGCTGCAGGAAAAGGTGAAGACCGACGGCAAGCTGCGCCCCTGGCTGGCCAAGCACGGCCTGGAGGGGCTGCAGGGCCTGTGGAGCCGCATCCACATCGAGCAGGGCTGGGAAAGCGCGCTCGAAGGCGCGCTGCGCGAGCGCATGAACTCGCTGGAGATCTCC
>JAQZBU010000210.1 GCA_029237735.1 Ramlibacter sp.
GTGCCGCGGCCCGCCATGTTGGTGGCGATGGTGATCATCTTCGGCCGGCCGGCCTGCGCCACGATCTCGGCTTCACGGGCGTGCTGCTTGGCATTGAGCACCTGGTGGGGCAGGCCTTCCTTGTTCAGGAGTTCGTCGATGACCTCGGAGTTTTCGATGGAGGTTGTACCCACCAGCACCGGCTGGCCACGTTCGTAGCAGTCGCGGATGTCCTTGATCGCGGCTTCGTACTTCTCGCGCGTCGTCTTGTAGACGCGATCGAGCTGGTCCTGCCGGATGTTGGGCCTGTTCTGCGGGATCACCGTCGTTTCCAGGCCGTAGATTTCCTGGAACTCGTACGCTTCGGTATCGGCGGTGCCGGTCATGCCGGCGAGCTTGGCGTACAGGCGGAAGTAGTTCTGGAATGTGATCGAAGCCAGCGTCTGGTTCTCGGCCTGGATGTGCACGCCTTCCTTGGACTCCACGGCCTGGTGCAGGCCGTCGCTCCAGCGCCGGCCCGACATCAGACGACCCGTGAACTCGTCGACGATCACGACCTCGCCTTCCTGAACCACGTAATGCTGGTCGCGGTGGTACAGGTGGTTGGCCCGCAGCGCGGCGTTCAGGTGGTGCATCAGCGTGATGTTGGCCGGGTCGTAAAGCGACGCGCCTTCGGGGATCAGCCCGAGATTGAAGAGGATGCGCTCGGCATTCTCGTGGCCCTGCTCGGTCAGGAACACCTGGTGGCTCTTCTCGTCCACCGTGAAGTCGCCGGGCTTGATGATGCCTTCGCCGGTGCGCGGATCGGCCTCGCCTTCCTGCTTGGTCAGTAGCGGCACGACGCGGTTCATCGCGATGTACAGGTCGGTGTGGTCTTCGGCCTGGCCACTGATGATCAAGGGGGTGCGTGCCTCGTCGATCAGGATGGAGTCCACCTCGTCGACGATGGCATAGTTCAGGCCGCGCTGCACGCGATCGGCCACCTCGTAGACCATGTTGTCGCGCAGGTAGTCGAAACCGAACTCGTTGTTGGTGCCGTAGGTGATGTCGGCGCGATAGGCAGCCTGTTTTTCCTCACGCGGCATGTTCGGCAGGTTCACGCCGACGGAGAGCCCGAGGAAGTTGTAAAGCTTGCCCATCCACTGGGCGTCGCGATTGGCGAGGTAGTCGTTCACCGTGACGACATGCACGCCCTTGCCCGTCAGCGCATTCAGGTAAACCGGCAGCGTCGCGGTGAGGGTCTTGCCCTCACCCGTGCCCATTTCCGCGATCTTGCGGTTGTGCAGCGCCATGCCACCTAGCATCTGCACGTCGAAGTGACGCATCTTCATGACGCGCTTGGAACCCTCGCGCACGACGGCGAAGGCTTCCGCCAGGAGGTCGTCCAGTGATTCACCCTTGGCGACCCGATCCTTGAACTCCTCGGTCTTCGCGCGCAGCTGGTCGTCGGTCAGCTTCTCGAACTCCGGCTCCAGCGCGCTGATCCGCTCCACGGTCCGGCGATATTGCTTGAGCAGTCGATCGTTGCGCGAACCGAAAATTTGGGTGAGGAAGTTCTTGGCCATGAATGCGGTGCTGCCCTGCCGGGCCTACTGGAGCCGGCAGGGCAGCGCAATCCCTTGTGGTTGTCAGGATGAAATGGGGCTGCTGCTGCCCAAAGCAAGAGCGATGGGCTGCGGCAAGCCCGCCATTTTACCTGCGGGCGCTTGTCTTCAGCGCTTGGCCGCCGCGACGGCCGGAAGGTTACGCCCGGCGGCCAGGAACTTCTGCGGATTCTGGGGGACACCCTGCACCATGACTTCGAAGTGCAAGTGGGGCCCGGTGGAGCGGCCCGTGGTGCCGACATCCGCGATCTTCTGGCCGCGCTTGACCAGATCGCCGATCTTCACCCACACCCTGGAAGCGTGGGCGTACCGGGTGATCAGGTCGTTGCCGTGGTCGATTTCGACCATGTTGCCGTAGGCCGGGTGCACCTCCTGGGCAACGACGACGCCACCCGCGGCCGCCAGGATCGGCGTGCCCTGATCGGCCTGGAAATCCAGCCCGGTGTGCAGTGCCGAGCGGCCTGTGAAGGGGTCGATGCGCCAGCCGAAGGACGAGCCGACATGGCCAGCCTGCACCGGTTGCTGGGTCGGGACCATCATGTTTCTGATCTTCTGGTCAAAGAGCCGCGACTCCATCACCGTGAGCAAGTCAGTGTTCTGGTTGGTCAGCTGGTCGAGGTCGGACAAGGTTGCCTGCAACTCTTCCATCGACAACGGGTGGCCCGATACCAAGGCGCCGCCGCGCCCTGGCGCAACCTTGAGCTCGGCGGAATTAACCCCGGCCAGGCCGGAAACGCGCTCACCGAGCGATTCCAGCTGCACGAGCTTTGCCTGCATCTCGCCGAGCCGGCGTGCCATGGCGTCGAGGTTCTCGCGCATGAAGCGATCACGCTGCTCGAACTCATCCTTCACGACGAGCTTGACCAAGGTGCCGATCACCGGCCAGCCCTCGCGTGCGCCCTTGAGGAACACCCAGTGGTAAAGGCTTGCCGCCGCCACCATCAACCCGAAAGACAGCCCCAGGAAAGTCAGCACGAGCTTGGTGCCGCTGAGGTGGACAGCACGGCTCTTGGCCAGCCACGCATCCGTGATAATGAAATGCACCGCTATCCCCTCATGTCAACGCCTTCACCCAACCGACGCCTGCATCCCGTCACGCTGCAACAAGCCGCCGATGACTCGCCCACACTGGCGAGGCTGGCGCAGCTCGCGCGCGAATCGGGCGAACGGCTGAAAGCTATTGAATCCTTGATCCCTGGACCGCTGCGTACCGCCGTCAGGCCGGGACCCATCGATGGTCCCGCGTGGTGCCTGCTGGTGGACAGCAACGCCGCGGCCGCCAAGCTAAGGCAGGTGATCCCTGCTCTTGTAGCTCATCTTTGCGACCGGGGTTGGCAGGTTACCTCAATTCGCCTCAAGGTCCAAACAGACAAGTAAGCATTTGAAAGCCATTCACCCTGCCGGTGGCGGCAGTGAGGCGGACCTGACTGGCCGGCCGGCATCTCTCAGGGAACGTTCGATCGGCGCGAGGCGATCACCCAGGTCACGCAGTTCTTCGTAATGGCGAGCGCGTTGGCGGCGATCAGCCTCGCGCGCAAGCAGCACCCGTACGGCCTCCGAGCGATCGCGCAATTGAGTTGCCTCCTGCGACAGCGCGCGCGCTTGCTCCTCGCTCATCGCCAAGGGCGGCCTCGGGGACGCGCCGACCTGATCGAGCCATGAACCGTATTCCCATGAGCCGTACTTGGATGTGGAGCAACCGCACAGCGCGGCAACAGCCAGGATCATGGCCAGCTTCATGATTTGATCTCCCGCAATAATGGTGCCGATTGTCGGATTCGAACTGACGACCTACCGCTTACAAGGCGGTTGCTCTACCCCTGAGCTAAATCGGCGGGTGGGAAGGAATTCTAGACGCGGGCTCGGGCTACGGGGTTACTTCACGCGTTTGAGCGCGGGTCTCGGGCTGTTCGGCGGGCGCGGGGGCTCGCCGTCCGGGCCAGTATCGGCGGCGCCGGCTTCGGGGGTTACCAACTGGACCACCTTGGCATCGTCGTCGCCCATGCCGCCGGCGGCCGTGACACTCGACAGGGGCGAAGGACGCGTAGGTGGCTCCTCGGTCGAGCCGGCCACGGGTACCGGGAAGGCCATACCCTGGCCGTTCTCGCGCGCATAGATTGCGATGACGCGGTTCACCGGCACCATGATCTCGCGTGCCGAACCGGCGAAGCGCGCCTTGAACTCGATGAAGTCATTGCCCAGCTTGAGAGAGCTGGTGGCGTCGAAGCTGATATTCAGCACGATCTCGCCGTTCTTGACGTACTCACGCGGAACCTGCACGCTGTCGTCCACCAGCACCGCGACGTAGGGGGTGAACCCGTTGTCGGTGCACCAGTCATAGAGGGCCCGGATCAGGTACGGGCGGGTGGACGTTGATTCGAGTGCATTCATCGATGGGACAGGACTTCAGTTGCCTCAGGGCCGCCTCAAGGCCATTACTTGCGCATCACTTTTTCGGACGGCGTCAGAGCTTCGATGTAGGCCGGGCGCGAGAAGATGCGCTCGGCGTACTTGAGCAGCGGCGCCGCATTCTTGGACAGCTCGATGCCATAGTAATCCAGGCGCCACAGCAGCGGCGCGATGGCCACGTCGAGCATAGAAAAGTTCTCGCCCAGCATGTACTTGTTCTTCAGGAACACCGGAGCAAGCTGCGTCAGGCGGTCGCGGATATGGGCGCGCGCCTTCTCCAGCGCCTTCTCGTTGCTCTTGGCCGCACGCGACTCGAGCGTGCTCACATGAACGAACAGCTCCTTCTCGAAGTTGAGTAGGAACAGGCGCACGCGGGCGCGGTCGACCGGGTCGCCGGGCATCAGCTGCGGATGCGGGAAGCGCTCGTCGATGTACTCGTTGATGATGTTCGACTCGTACAGGATCAGGTCGCGC
>JAQZBU010000211.1 GCA_029237735.1 Ramlibacter sp.
CCTCGCCGACAACGCGCACGGCTATTTCTGCGGGGTGCTTGAGCGCCGGCTCCATCCACGAAACTACGCGCGCCTTGCGCAACGCCGCGCGGTGGGCGGCCGCGTTGGGAAAGCGGCCGAACTGCAGGACGAGGTCGAGCTTCAGGTGCACGTCAACCTTTGCCGCGCTTGCCGGCCGCGTCGTAGGCGTCGACGATGCGCGCAACCAACGGGTGCCGCACCACGTCGGCGCTGGTGAAGCGCGTGTGCGCAATGCCCTTGACGCGCTTGAGAATCCGCTCGGCCTCGATCAGTCCCGAGAGTTGACCCTTAGGCAGGTCGATCTGACTGATGTCGCCTGTGACCACGGCCTTGGCGCCGAAGCCGATGCGCGTGAGGAACATCTTCATCTGCTCGGGCGTCGTGTTCTGCGCTTCGTCGAGGATCACGAACGCATTGTTCAGCGTGCGGCCGCGCATGAAGGCCAGCGGCGCGATCTCCAGCGCGTTGCGCTCGAAGGCCTTGGTTACCTTGTCGAAACCCATCAAGTCGTACAACGCGTCGTAGAGGGGCCGCAGGTAGGGATCGACCTTCTGCGACAGGTCTCCAGGCAGGAAGCCGAGCTTCTCACCCGCTTCGACGGCGGGCCGCGTGAGCACGATGCGCTGCACCGCGCTGCGCTCCAGCGCGTCCACCGCGCAGGCCACCGCCAGGTAGGTCTTGCCGGTGCCGGCCGGGCCGATGCCGAAGGTGATGTCGTGGTGGGCGATGTTTTCGAGGTACACGCTTTGGTTGGGCGTGCGGGCCTTCAGGTCGGTGCGGCGGGTTTGCAGGACTTGCGCGCCGCTTTCGTCCTCGGACAGGGGGGACTCGTCGACCAGCATCAGCTGCACTTTGTCCGGGGAAATCGGCCGACCCGCGATCTCGTACAGCGCCTGCAACACTTCCAGCGCTCGTTCCACCCGGGGCTTGGGACCGTCGATCCTGAACTGCTCGTGACGGTGGGCGATCTTGACCTGCAGCGCGATCTCGATCGTTCGCAGGTGTTCGTCGGTGGGGCCGCAGAGGTGGGCCAGGCGCGTATTGCTGGCAGGGGAAAACGTGTGTTTGAGAATCAAGCTGATAATTCCGGTGAAACCCGCAACGGCCCGAGGACCAGGACCCCAATGATAGGCAAATTGACTGGAACGCTAGGCGACAAGAACCCGCCGCAGGTGCTGGTGGACTGCAATGGCGTCGGCTACGAGGTGGACGTGCCGATGAGCACTTTCTACAACCTGCCCGGCGTCGGCGACAAGATCACGTTGCTCACCCACCTCGTGGTGCGCGAGGACGCGCAGCTGTTGTACGGTTTCGGCACGGCGGGCGAACGCGAAGCCTTTCGCCTGCTGATCCGGATTTCCGGCGTCGGGCCACGCACGGCCCTGTCGGTATTGAGCGGCATGAGCGTGGCCGACATCGCCCAGGCCGTGACGGCGCAGGACGCCGGCCGGCTGGTCAAGGTGCCCGGCATCGGCAAGAAGACAGCCGAACGCCTCCTGCTGGAACTCAAGGGAAAATTCGGCGCCGACCTGGGTGCCGGCGCCGCAGGGCCGGGCAGCGACGCGCAGGCCGATATCCTGCAGGCGCTGGTGGCCCTGGGCTACAGCGACAAGGAGGCTGCCGCGTCGCTCAAGGCGCTGCCCAAGGACGTGGGCGTGAGCGAAGGCATCAAACTGGCGTTGAAGGCATTGAACAAGTGACGATCAAGACAGACGACTTCGACATGCCGCCACCCGAGCGGGTGGTGTCTGCGGCGCCTGCGTCGCCCAATGAGGAGGCGATCGAGCGGGCGCTGCGCCCCAAGCTGCTGCAGGAGTACGTGGGCCAGGCCAAGACCCGCGAGCAGCTGGAGATCTTCATCGGCGCGGCGAAGAAGCGCGGCGAGGCGATGGACCACGTCCTGCTGTTCGGCCCGCCCGGCCTGGGCAAGACGACGCTCTCGCACATCATCGCGCACGAGCTGGGCGTGAACCTGCGCCAGACCTCGGGCCCCGTGCTCGAAAAGCCGAAGGACCTGGCCGCGCTGCTGACCAACCTCGAGAAGAACGACGTCCTCTTCATCGACGAGATCCACCGCCTGTCGCCGGTAGTGGAGGAAATCCTCTATCCCGCGCTGGAGGATTACCAGATCGACATCATGATCGGCGAAGGCCCGGCCGCGCGATCGATCAAGCTGGACCTGCAGCCCTTCACGCTGGTGGGCGCCACCACGCGCGCGGGCATGCTCACCAACCCGCTGCGCGACCGCTTCGGCATCGTCGCGCGGCTGGAGTTCTACACCGCCGAGGAACTGGCGCGCATCGTCAGGCGTAGCGCGGGGCTGCTCAAGGCGCCGATGGACGAGTCGGGCGGGGTGGAGATCGCGAAGCGTTCACGCGGCACACCGCGCATCGCGAACCGCCTGCTGCGCCGCGTGCGCGACTACGCGGAAGTCAAGGGCACCGGAAAGATCACCCAGGACATCGCCGAGCTGGCGCTCAAGATGCTCGACGTCGACCCGCAGGGTTTCGACATCATGGACCGCAAGCTGCTGGAGGCGGTGATCCACCGCTTCGACGGCGGGCCGGTCGGGCTGGACAACATCGCCGCCAGCATCGGCGAGGAGCGCGACACGATCGAAGACGTGATCGAGCCCTACCTGATCCAGCAAGGCTTCCTGCAGCGCACGCCGCGCGGCCGCATCGCCACGCTGGCGGCGTTCCGTCACCTGGGCGTGACGCCGCCCAGGAGCGCGGGCGAGCTGTTCTCCGAGTAGCTTGTCATCCCGGACCCCGAGTGGATTGTCATCCCGGACTTGATCCGGGATCCATGGCAGCCCTGCCGAGGGCGTGGCCATCGTGAGATGGATTGCGGTTCAGGCCCGCAATGACAGACTGTGCATTGCACACGATCAGGAGCTGCGCCCCGTAGTAAGTCGCCAGCACCCAGAACTGCGCCACATGCGCGGCCCAGAAGATCGCGCTCTCGTGCCCCGCCCGGTGCAGCCAGTAGTAGCAGAAATCGGCTGTTGACCGCATCGTTGAGGCGATAGGTGTTGCGCTTGCGTGCCCAACCCCACGCGAACTCGATCCCGATCAGCAGCAAGAAAACCGGCGTGGCGAGGACGATGACCTGTGACGGCGTCATCCTGTCATTGTCATGAAGTCACGGCATTGCGCCGCTGGCGTCAACCCTGAGCGATTCAGAAGCTGGTTTCGTCGGCGGCTTCATCGTCCAGGTGCTGCGTATCGGACCAACCCACCAGCGTGAAGCCCTCAGGTGTCCACAGCAGCCGGTTGATGGCCCCGTTGGGCAGCTCCCAGGTGCGGGGGGAGTTCACTTCCTGCCCCGTGGCGATGCGATAAAGCGCGTCCAGCACGCCGCCGTGGGCGACGATCACGATCTGCTCGCCGGGATGTCGCGCTGCCAGTTCCCGCATCGTCCGAGTGACCCGCTCGCGCAACTCGATCAGCGATTCGCCGCCGTCCGGGGGTTGCCACTCCGGTATGCGCTTACGCCAGTTGTGCGCATGGTCGGGCCAGGTCTCGTGGATTTCATCGAAAGTCTTGCCCTCGAAGATCCCAAAGCTGCGCTCGCGCAGGCCCTCGTCCGCGATCACGGGGACGCCTTTTACCTCGGAGATGTGCTGCGCCGTCTGGTGCGCGCGGCCGAGGTCACTCGAATAGACGGCCGTGATCTCTTCAGCGGCCAAAGCCTCGCCAACGCGGCGCGCTTGCCAGCGGCCGGTATCGTTCAGCCCGATGTCGAGCTGGCCCTGGATGCGGGCATCGACGTTCCAGGCCGTCTCTCCATGGCGAACGGCAATGATGCGGGTGGCTTCCATTCCGGTTCATTCTAGGTGGCAACCCGACCGGAAGCCAACCCAAAGGCGTACCCAAGTGTTAAGACGCAGGTGCTACCGTGATATTCACGATTCGCGGGCCGGCTGGCGGGTTCGGAAAACCGTGCATGGCGGCCTCGAACATCGGCGGGAAGATGGAAGCGTTGCTGGACCACGGGCCGTCGTGCGTGGCGCGGCTTTCAAATACGACTCGGTTTGCAGAAAGTTCGCGAATGATGACGGCAACTTCCCGGTGATACCAGGACGGTTCCATGGCGAGGCGGGAGCCGAAACCAAACCCATAGCCGAACCGGTGATGGTGCCTGCCAAAGCCGCCCCAGCCCCATGTGTCCCAAGGTTCGGCCCAAGGCGACAACATGGGCTGAATACGCGCGCTGACTTGCACGCTGTACCGTGGGTTCGCGTCGTCCCGGCGCAGCCCGGCTTTGTGCAGGGCTGGATCAGCCATTGATTCCAGGACTTCATGGCCGGGTGCCTGTTGCGAAGGCAGCCGCTCGAAGCGATAAGTCGGCTGTGCCGGAAGCCCCGTGAGGCTGGAGAAGGACTGCACGCTGTTGTCCAGCACGTAGCTGGTGGCACAGCCGGAGAGCAGGGATCGAAAGCCTTGTCGCCGTCTTCGCGGGCCACGCCATTGGCTATAAGACCCTTGAAGTCATAGTGTGTTCCGTCGGCGAGATGCGAAGGCACTACGTTCTGTAACGCCGTGAACATGTTGTCGACACGGCCGGGGTGCTTGCGGTCCCATTCGCGCAGCATGGCAGCCACCTGCTTGCGCTGCAGGTTCTCCTGGCT
>JAQZBU010000088.1 GCA_029237735.1 Ramlibacter sp.
ATCGCGACGTGCCCGTCGCGCTGCATGCGGCCGATCAGGCCCGACAGGTTCTGCCGGCTGACCATCAGGTAGCGCGCCAGGTCGCCCATGCTCATGCCGCCTTGCGCCTTCTCGCGCGACAAGGCGCCCAGCACCGCCCATTGCTGCGTCGTCAGCCCTTCCTGCTCCACGGCTCGGCTTCCTGTTTTATGCAACATGTTTGCGCACTGATACAGCCGAAAGAACAACCTGTTGGCAAGTTCCATCTTAGCTGAGTCGGGTGTTTCATTAGGGTTTACCATAATTATTCTCTCGGAATGTCACGCTTGCATGTTGTCATCTGCTTGACTATGATGCGTCAATACATTGTCAGATCTACGAAGCCAATAAGACGCATCTTCGGTTATCTCAACACCCCTGACAAGCGTTCACCCCCACATCATCTGGAGACACGGTCATGAAGTTTGGATACGCTTCACCCCGGGAGGCAGCGCGGTGATCTACGGCCGCTCGGACAGCACGATCAATCGCCATGGCATCCGCATCGGCACCGCCGAAATCTACCGGGTGGTGGAGGAATTGCCCGAGGTGCTCGACAGCATGGTGGTCGATCTCGAATATTTGGCGCGCCCCAAGAAGATGGAAGTAACCGTGCGCAAGTTGCTGCTGGGCGCGGTACTGGCCCAGGTGGCCAACCCCGACGCGATGTTGACTCCATCCAGCATGGACTTCTTCGCCGAGTGCGCCAAGGCGATCGCGCATCACGGATAGGCCGCCTTCGGTTGTGCCGCGTCAAGCTTCGCTCGGCGCCCTGCTCAGGTCATTGTTCGTAGAGACCAGCACGCGCAACATGCGCATGAACTCCCTGCGCTCGCCGGGTGACAACGGCTCGAGCATGCGCTGCTGAGCACGCAGCACTGACGGCTGCATCGCCTTCAGCAGCGAATGGCCCTCGGGCGTCAGCGACAGCAGCCGCACGCGGCGGTCGTCGGGCGAGGCATTGCGCAGCATCAGGCCGCGGGCCTCCAGCCGGTCTATGACGCCGGCTGTGGTGGAGGTGTCCAGGCCGATACTGCGCGCCAAGGTGCGCTGGTCGACATCCGGCGCATCGGCGACCGTTTGCAGCGCTGCGTACTGCACCGGCGTCACGCCATGGGTTTCGGTCTCCTGCAGGAAAACGGCCACGGCGATCTGCTGAAGGCGGCGAATGTGGTGGCCGGGCAGAGACTCCAGATCAACTGTCTCCGCCGAATTCTTCTTCCTGACCATGCCTGACTCCTCTGTAAGGGTTTTCCCTGATTCTTCCTCATTCATCTTATCACTACACTTATCGTCAGCATACTGATCATCAGCACACACTCAAGGAAACACGCGAATGTCTGTCACAAATCAATCTCTCCCCGTGCTGGTGTCCGGCGGCGGCATCGGCGGCCTGGCCGCGGCGCTGGCGCTGACGCGCCAGGGCCTGCGCGTCAAGGTGCTGGAGCAGGCGCCGCAGCTCGGCGAAATCGGTGCCGGCATCCAACTCGGGCCGAACGCCTTCGCGGCCTTCGATGCCCTGGGTATCGGCCCCAAGGCACGCGGCCGCGCCGTCTACACCGACGAGATGGTGATGCACGACGCGCTCGATGAGACGCTGGTCGGCCGCATCCCCACCGGCGAGGCATTCCGCCAACGCTTCGGCAACCCCTACGCGGTGATCCATCGCGCCGATGTGCACATGTCGCTGCTCGAAGGCGCGCAGGAATCCGATCGCATCGAGGTGCTGACCTCCACCACGGTGCAGCGTGTCGACCAGGACGACGATGGCGTCACCGTTCACGATGCCAAGGGCAACACTCACCGCGGCATCGCGTTGATCGGCGCCGATGGCGTGAAGTCGGCGGTGCGCCGGCAGTACGTGGGGGACGACGCGCGTGTCTCGGGCCACGTCGTCTACCGCGCCGTTATCGACAAGAAGGATTTCCCGGCCGACCTGCAGTGGAACGCTGCCAGCATCTGGGTCGGGCCCAACTGCCACCTCGTCCACTACCCGCTGCGCGGTGGCGAGCAGTACAACGTCGTCGTCACGTTCCACAGCCGGAACAAGGAAGAGTGGAGCGTGCGCGAAGGCAGCCGCGAAGAAGTGCAGAGCTACTTCGAAGGCATCTGCCCGCGAGCCCGCCAGCTAATCGATCTGCCCAAGGACTGGAAGCGCTGGGCCACGGCCGACCGCGAGCCCATCTCGCAGTGGACCTTCGGCCGCGCCACATTGCTGGGCGACGCCGCGCATCCCACGCTGCAGTACCTGGCGCAAGGCGCCTGCATGGCGCTGGAAGACGCTGTGACCCTGGGCGAGGCGCTGCGCGTGAATGGCAACCGTTTCGACAAGGCCTTCGATCTGTACCAGCGCTCGCGCATCGCGCGCACCGCGCGCATCGTGCTGTCGGCACGCGAGATGGGCCGCATCTTCCACGCGAAGGGTGTGGAGCGACTTGTGCGCAACGAGATGTGGAAGGGCCGCACGCCCGAGCGCTTCTATGACGCGATGGAATGGCTGTACGGCTGGAAAGTCCAGTCGTGTCTGGCGGAATGAAACAGGAGCACACCATGAACGAACTCGGACGACTCGAAGACCTGCCCGCCGACTACCGCGAGGCCCTCACGCAGCGCAACCTGGTGCCGCTGTGGCCCAACCTGCGCGCGGTGCTGCCGCCGCACGTGCCCACCCGCAAGACGCGCCCGACCTACTGGGCCTATGAATCGATCCGCCCGCTGTTGCTCAAAGCCGGCGAGCTGACGCCGATCGAAAAGGCCGAGCGCCGCGTGCTGGTGCTGGCCAACCCCGGACACGGGCTGGAGAACATGCAGGCCAGCGCCGCGATGTACCTGGGCATGCAGCTGCTGCTGCCGGGCGAATGGGCGCCGGCACATCGCCACACGCCCAATGCCGTGCGCCTCATCGTCGAGGGTGAGAGCGCCTACACCACGGTGGGCGGAGAGAAATGCGTGATGCAGCGCGGTGACCTGATCCTCACGCCCACCGGCCAATGGCACGAGCACGGCCATGACGGCGACAAACCGGTGGTCTGGCTCGATGTGCTCGACCTGCCGCTGGTGTACTTCATGGAGGCCAGCTACCACATCGACGGATCGCGCCAGACCGTCAAGCCCGAGCGCGGCGACAAGGTCTACGCGCACGGCGGCATGGTGCCCTCGGTCGACTTCGAGCGCACCGACAAGCCCTACCCGATGCTGCGTTACCCCTGGGTCGAGGCGCGCGCCGCGCTCACCGCGCTCGCCGCGAACCAGCCCGAGCTGCAGAGCGTGCAGATCACCTACACCAATCCCGAGACGGGCGGCGATGCGCAGAACATCCTGGGCTTTTACGCCCAGATGCTGCGGCCGGGCCAGAGCCTGCGGCTGCCGGCGCGCTCACCTGCGATGGTATTCCACCTGATCGAAGGCGTGGCCGACGTGCAGATCGGCGACCAGCGATTCACGCTCGGCAACGCCGACACCTGCTGCGCACCGGGCTACACCGCGGTGACGCTCACAAACCTTTCGGCCGACACGCCGAGCTTCATCTTCATCGCCGACGAATCGCCGCTTCACAGGAAGCTGGGCGTGTACGAGAACCGCGGCTGACTTCATTCATTTCACACTCACATGACCACCTCCTATCTCTGGAACCCGCCGCCGGTGTATTCGCTGCCGGTGCGCGGCAAGGCCGAACGGCTTCCCATCAACCGCCTGTTCTTCGTCGGCCGCAACTATCACGCCCACGCAGTGGAGATGGGCCGCCCCGTCGATAAGAGCGTCGAGGTGCCCTTCTATTTCACCAAGGCGCCGGGCACGTTGGTGGAGTCGGGCGCGACCGTCGCCTACCCGCCCGGGACGAGCAACTACCACTACGAGATGGAGCTGGTGCTGGCCATCGGCAAGCCGGGCTTTCGCGTCGGCGAGGCCGATGCCGCCTCGCTGATCTACGGCTACGCCTGCGGGCTCGACATGACGCGGCGCGACCTGCAACTGGTGGCGCGCGACAAGGGCCGCCCCTGGGACCTGGGCAAGGACGTCGAGCAGTCTTCGGTGGTGTCGGAGATCGTGCCGATGCCCGGCCAGGTCATCGATCACGGCGCGCTCGAACTCACCGTGAACGGCCAGCCCCGACAAAAGTCGGACGTCGACAAGCTGATCTGGAACATCCCCGAGCTGATCGCCGACCTGTCGAAGTACTACCACCTGCAGCCCGGCGACCTGATCTTCACCGGCACGCCCGAAGGCGTCGGCCCGGTTGTTGCCGGCGAGCGGATCGACGGGCACATCGACGGCGTGGGCAGCATCGTGCTGCACGTCGGCCCGGCGGAATGAGCTCAATGAAGCTTTATGGCTTCTTTCGCAGCGGCAGCTCGCACCGCCTGCGCATCGCGCTGAACCTCAAGGGCCTGCCCTACGAGCTGGTGCCCGTCGATCTGCGCACCGAGCAGCACCTGGGCGCCGACTACAAGGCGCTCAATCCGCAGGGCCTGGTGCCGGCGCTCGAGCACGAAGGCCGGGTTCTGATCCAGTCGCCCGCCATCATCGAGTGGCTGGAGGAGCGTTACCCCGAGCCGCCGCTGCTGCCGGCCGATGCTGACGCGCGCGCCCAGGTGCGCGCGCTGGCGGCCATCGTCGGCTGCGACATTCACCCGGTGAACAACCGGCGCATCCTGCAGACGCTGCGCCAGCAGTTCGGCGCCGACGAAGCTGCCATCGAGCGCTGGTGCGCCAGCTGGATCGATGCAGGGTTCGGAGCCTATGAGACGCTACTGGCGCAGGACAAGGCGCGCGGCCGCTACAGCTTCGGCGACGCACCGACGCTGGCCGATGCCTATCTGATCCCGCAGGTCGAAAGCGCGCGGCGCTTCAAGGTCGATCTCGCGCCCTACCCGTTGATCCGCGCTGTGGACGAAGCCTGCGGCCGCCTCGACGCCTTCCGCCGCGCCGCCCCCGCCGCGCAACCCGACGCCGACTGAAACGAACCCCTATTTCACCCATTGGAGACCGATATGACCCCGACGATTTCGAAGATCCCCCTGCGCGCTCTGGCCGCAGCCACCGTCCTGGCCACCAGCGCCGTGGGGGCCCATGCCCAGGCCCTGAAGCTGGCCCACATCACCCCGCCGACGCACGTCTGGCACCAAGTGTCCGAACGCTTCGCAGGCGAGCTGAACAAGGCCTCGGGCGGCAAGATGACCGTGGCCGTCAGCCCGCTGCAGAAGCTGGGCAACGAAGGCCAGGTGACGCAGCTGATGCAGGCCGGAGCGGTGCAGTTTGCCGTGTTCACCGCGGCGGGCCTGTCCAACCGCGAGGAGTCGCTGCTCGGCTGGTCGCTGCCCTACGTGTTCAAGGACGTTGCCCACGCCTCGCGCGCCGGCACCACGCCCGCCGCCAAGGAGATGCTCAAGCGCCTGGAGGCCAGCGGGCTGGTGGGCCTGGGCTACACCTATGCCGGCATGCGCCACGTGCTGTCCCTGCAGCCGGTGGCGACATCCAAGGACCTCGCGAACAAGAAGATCCGCTCCTTCCCCAGCCCGATCTACAACGACTGGTGGAAGGCCCAGGGCGCCGCGCCGACGGCGATGCCGCTGTCCGAGGTGGCACCGTCGCTCACGACGAAGCTGCTCGACGCGGTGGACGTGGACCTGGACGCGCTGGTCGGCCTGAAGTTCTACCAGCAGGCGCCGAACCTGACGCTGACGAACCACATGGCCTTCCCCGGCGTGATCGTGGCGTCGAAGAAATGGTTCGACGCGCGCACCGACGCCGAGCGCGCGATGATCCGCAAGGTGGCGACCGAGGTCGAGACCTGGGGCTACAAGATCGCGATCGACGCCGAGGCCGGCAACCTGGCCAAGGCCAAGGCGGATGGCGCCAAGGTCGTCAATGCGGACGTCAAGTCCTTCCAGGCGGTGGGCGCGAAGATCCGCGACCAGTACACGGCCAAAAACCCGCTGATCGCCGACTTCTACAAGCAGGCCAACGACCTGTAACCCAGCCGTGTTCTTCGATCTCATTCAGAAAATCGACCGTGGCCTGGTCACGGGCGAGCGCGGCCTGGTGATGCTGCTCACCGCGGCGATCGCCGTCATCATGATGCTGCAGGTGGTGTTGCGCTACTTTTTCAGCGCGCCGCTGTTCTGGGCCGAGGAGATCTCGGTGCAGTTGCTGGTGTTCGTCACGCTGTTCGGCATGTCGCTTCTGGTCCAGCAAAGCCAGCTGGTCAGCATCGACTTCCTGCCCCGAGCGCTCTCGGGGCGCACCCGGCACCTATGGCTGGCGCTGCTGGGCGTCGTGATGCTGGCGCTGTGGCTGTTCCTGGCGTGGCTCGGCTGGGACTGGGTGAGGCGCCCCGACGTGCGCATGGAACTGGGCGGCACCACGCAATTGCCGCGCTGGTACAACTTCTCGGCATTGCCGCTGGCCATGGCGTTGATGGCCTGGCACCAATTTGCCGCGGTGCTGCGCGAGTTGCGCGCGGCGTGGCAAGGCGCGGCGTGGCACGGCGCGGCGCAGGGAGCAGCGCGATGACCACCCTGATCGTCTTCTTCGGCCTGCTCTTCGCGGGCCTGCCGATCGCCGGCACGATTTTGGCCGGCGCCATCGCCTTCATGCTCACCAGCGATTTGTCGGTGCTGTACGACTCGATCCCGATCCAGTTCTACGGCGCGCTGGAAATCAACAGCCTGTTGGCTATTCCGCTGTTCCTGCTGGTCGGCGAGATCATGAACAAGGGCGGCCTCACGCAGCGCCTGGTGGCAGTGGCCGAAGTGCTGGTGGGCGGCTTCAAGGGCGGGCTGGCCTATGCCAACCTGTTCACCAACGCCATGGCGGCATCGATCCTCGGCTCGGCCGTGGCGCAGATCGGGGTGATGAGCAAGGTGATGATCCCGGCGATGGAACGCGCCGGATACCCCCGCGCGTTCTCCGGCGCGGTCACCGTATCGGCCGGCCTGCTCGGGCCGATCATCCCGCCGTCGATGCTGATGATCATCTACGGCGTGGTGGCGGTGCAGCCGATCGCCCCGCTGTTCATTGCCGGCATCGTTCCCGGCCTGCTGATCGTGCTGGGCCTGGCGCTCGTGATCTTTCTCTACGGCGCGTTCGGCCCCGGCCTGCCCGCGGGCGAGCGGCGAGAACGCTCGCACTCGGCCAAGGTCGTGGTCGCCGGGCTGGTGCCGGCCATCATTCCGGTGGTGGTGATCTCGGGAATCATGCTGGGCGTCATGACGCCCACCGAGTCGGGAGCGGTCGCTTCCATCATTGCGCTGGCGCTGGGCTTCGCCTACCGCGAAATCCAGGTGCGCCACCTGGGCAAGATACTGCTCGACGTGGCCACCAACACCGCCACCATCACCGGATTGATCGCCGCCGCGTCCGTACTGAGCTGGGTGCTGGCATTCCAGGGTGTTCCGGACATGGTGGTCGAGACGATGAAGGGCCTGACCCAATCGCCTTTCCTCTTCCTGCTGCTGGTGATCGCGATGATGCTCGTGCTGGGCATGTTCCTGGAAAGCATCAGCGTGCTGATCGTGGTGGTGCCGCTGCTGATGCCGGTGGTCAAGACCCTGGGCATCGACCCCATCCACTTCGGCGTCGTGTGCACGGTAGCCACGGTGATCGGGCTGGTGACACCGCCGGTCGGGCCGGGCCTGTACATCGCGATGGTGCAGGCCGACATCCGCATGGGTCCGCTGTTCCGCGCCACCATCCCGTTCCTTCTGATGGTGTTGGCGATTCTGGTGCTGATCGCCGCGGTGCCCGCGCTGTCGACCTGGTTGCCGGGGGCGACGCTGTGATTCAACCGACGACTGAGGCCAGACCATGAACCCATCCCAACCGAACGATCCCAAGGACCAGCCGATCCAGGACTTTTCAAACTGCCATGTCGGAATCCTGGGCAAGCTGGACCTGCTGGGCGAACTGCCGGCGCTGCTGGGCCCGGCCGCCCAGGCCCGCGACATCGCCACGCAGGTAGTCGGATTTTTCCGCGAAGCTGTCTTCGAACACCATCTGGACGAGGAGCGCGAGCTGTTCCCGGCGGTGCTGGACAGCGCAGCCAAGGGCGAGGAGCGCGATCGCGTGCAGGCCATGGTCACGCAGCTCACCGACGAACACCGCGAACTGGAAAGCCTGTGGAAGCGCCTGGACCCCGGGCTGAAGAAGGTGGCCAAGGGCCAGGCCGTCGAAATCGACGTGACAGATATTCAACGCCTGGTCGCGCAGTACCGCAGCCACGCGCATTTCGAAGAAGCGGCCTTCCTGCCGCTGGCGCAGCAGATTCTGGGGCGAAATTCGCACCATCTGGCGGCGCTGGGCCTGTCGCTGCACATGCGGCACACCCCGTTGCCGGGTATGGGCTACGTCTAACCCTCCGCGCCCCGCCGCGTGGATCTCCCCGGTTTAAAGGAAACTTGTTGTCGTATTTGCTGAGGCAAACGAACAACTGTCTGGCCCATAGCCCTTTCGCTTCGGAGGGCTCAACAGCACCGTGCGAGGATTTTTGCCCAACGCAAAATTGCGCTTGCACTTCCCACGGGCTTGAGCTACTATGCGTCAATACATTGACATATTAGTGCGGCAAACCTCTTAACCTCAGGAGACATCATGCAAAGATTCGAAGGCAAGACGGTCATCGTGACCGGTGGCGGCGGCGGCATCGGCGGGGCAACCTGCCGCCGTTTCGGCAAGGAAGGCGCTCGCGTCGCGGTGCTCGACTTGAACCTCGAGGCGGCAGAGAAAGTAGCTGCGGCCATCCGGGCCGAGGGCGGCCAAGCCGCGGCGATTCGCTGCGACATCACGGATCGCGCCAGCGTCGATGCGGCCGTAGCGGCGACGGACGCGCAGCTGGGGCCCGTCGATGTGCTGATCAACAACGCCGGCTGGGACGTGTTCAAACCCTTCACCAAGACCGAGCCGGCGCAGTGGGACAAGCTCATCGCGATCAACCTGACGGGCGCGCTGCACATGCACCATGCCGTGTTGCCCGGCATGGCGGCGCGCAAGCGGGGGCGCATCGTCAACATTGCATCCGACGCGGCGCGCGTCGGCTCGTCCGGCGAGGCCGTGTATGCAGCGTGCAAGGGCGGCCTGGTCGCGTTCTCCAAGACCATTGCGCGTGAACATGCGCGGCACGGGATCACCGTGAACGTGGTTTGCCCCGGGCCTACCGACACCGCGCTCTTCGCCGACTACAAGGAAGGCGCGGGCAACCCCGAGAAGCTGACGGAAGCCTTCACCCGCGCCATTCCGCTGGGCCGCATCGGCCAGCCCGACGACCTGCCGGGCGCCATCGTTTTCTTCGCCAGCGACGACGCCGGCTTCATCACCGGCCAGGTGCTCAGCGTCTCGGGCGGCCTGACCATGAACGGCTAAGTCAGCTCACTCACTCCATCGGAAAGACCATCATGAACTTTGAAGACATCCTGTACGAAGTGCGCAACGGCGTTGCGTGGATCACGATCAATCGCCCGGAGAAGATGAACTCGTTCCGCGGCCAAACGTGCGACGAGATCATCAAGGCGCTGAACAAGGCCGGCTATGACCGCGAAGTCGGTGCCATCGTCCTGGCCGGGGCCGGCGACCGCGCCTTCTGCACCGGCGGCGACCAGTCCGCCCACGACGGCAACTACGACGGCCGCGGCACCATCGGGCTGCCGATGGAAGAGTTGCACACCGCAATCCGCGACGTTCCCAAGCCGGTGATCGCACGGGTGCAGGGCTTCGCCATCGGCGGCGGCAACGTGCTGTGCACGATCTGCGACCTGACGATCTGTTCCGACAAGGCCATCTTCGGCCAGGTCGGCCCCAAGATGGGCTCCGTCGATCCGGGCTACGGCACGGCCTTCCTGGCGCGCGTCGTTGGGGAGAAGAAGGCCCGTGAGATCTGGTACCTCAACAAGCGCTACTCGGGCGCCGAGGCCGTGGCCATGGGCCTGGCCAACGTCTGCGTGCCGCACGAGCAACTGGATGCCACCGTGCAGGAGTGGGCCGAGACGATCTGCGAGCGCAGCCCCACCGCGATAGCGATCGCCAAGCGCAGCTTCAATATGGACACGGCGCACCAGAGCGGCATCGCCGGCCTGGGCATGTACGCGCTGAAGCTGTACTACGACACCGAAGAATCGCGCGAAGGCGTCAATGCGCTGAAGGAAAAGCGCAAGCCCGACTTCCGCAAGTACGCGAAGTAACCCATCGCCCCACAGGAGACGGCGCCATGAACCCCTATCTCGACGAAGACCTGGTCACGCTAGGCGATCACGCCCGGCGGTTCGCCACCGACCGCATCGCTCCCGGCTTCCTGGAGCGCGACAAGACACGCGAGCTGGAGCGCCGCCTGATGCGCGAAATGGGCGAGATGGGGTTCATCGCGCCCGAACTGCCGGAGCAGTTCGGCGGACAGGGCATGGGTTGCCTGGCCGCCGGCGTCATCCACGAAGAGATCGCGCGCGCCGACCTGAGCATCTCCTACATCAACCTGCTCGCCTCGCTGAACGGCCAGATCCTGTCGCAGCACGGGCAGCCCGAAGTCGTCAAACCCTGGCTCGAAAAACTCACCCGGGGCGAGGCCCTGTTCGCAATTGCGCTGACCGAGCCGCGCGGCGGATCCGACGCCGCGAATCTGCGGCTGAAGGTCGAGCGCGTCGGAGACCACTACGTGATCAACGGCGAGAAGACCTCGATCTCCGCGGCCGACCAGGCCGATGCGACCGTCGTGTTCGGCCGCACCGGCACTGTGGAATCGGGCGCGCATGGCGTCACTGCCTTGCTGGTGCCGATGGACATTCCCGGCGTGACCACGAACCGCTTCGACTGCCATGGCCAGCGCGCCATCGGGCGCGGCTCGATTTTCTTCGAGAATGTGCGGGTGCCCGTCGACCACCGGCTCGGCGCGGAGAACAAAGGCTTTGTCCAGGTGATGCAGGGCTTCGACTTCTCGCGCGCCCTGATCGGCCTGCAGGTGCTCGCCGTCGCGCGTGTCGCGCTCGAGGAAACCTGGGAGTACGTCGCGCAGCGCGAAGCGTTCGGCAAACCGCTGGCCGCCTTCCAGGGCGTGTCGCATCCGCTGGCCGACTTCGAGACCCAGGTCCAGGCGGCACGCCTGCTATGCCTGCAGACCCTCTGGCTGAAGGACAAGGGCGCGCCGCACAGCGCCGAAGCCGCGATGTGCAAATGGTGGGGACCCAAGCTCGCTTATGACACCATCCACCAGTGCCTGCTGTCGTTCGGCCATGGTGGCTACGACCGCGGTCTGATGGAGCAGCGGCTGCGCGACGTGCTCGGATTCCAGATCGGCGATGGCACTGCCCAGATCATGAAAACGATCATCGCGCGCACCCATGCTGGCCGGGCCGCCGTTTCGATCTGACGACCATGGAATTCGACACCGTACTGCTGCAGCCCCGCCGTGCCGAGAGCATCGCCAAGGGCTGGTGGCACGACCGCACGATCAACGACGACCTGGACGCCTGCGTCGCCGCCTGCCCGGACAAGCTCGCGCTGGCCGCGGTGCAGGTCGAGACCGGCGCCGTACGCCGTTTCACGTACCGCGAGCTCGCGGCCATGGCCGATCGCATCGCGGTCGGGCTGTCGCGCCTTGGCGTCGGCCGTAACGACGTAGTCGCCATGCAGTTGCCGAACTGGTGGCAGTTCACGCTGACCTACCTGGCCTGCGCGCGAATCGGCGCGGTGCTCAACCCGTTGATGCACATCTTTCGTGAGCGCGAGCTGTCGTTCATGCTCAAGCACGCACAGGCCAAGGTGGCGATCGTCCCGAAGGTCTTCCGCGGTTTCGATCACGAGCGGATGATCGAAGGACTCAAGTCAAGCCTGCCGAACCTGGCGCACCTGGTCGTGGTGGGCGGCAACGGCGCGAACAGTTTCGAAAATCTCCTGAGCGCTCCCCAATGGGAACTGGAGCCCGATGCCGGCCGCATCCTGACCGTCGACCGGGCGGGTCCCGACGACGTGACCCAGCTGATCTACACATCGGGCACGACCGGCGAACCCAAGGGCGTGATGCATACGGCCAACACCGTGATGGCGACCATCATTCCCTACGCTGAGCGGCTGCGGCTGGGAAGCGACGACGTCGTGCTGATGGCGTCACCGATGGCGCACCAGACCGGCTTCATGTATGGCCTCATGATGCCCATCATGCTGCGCGCCAGCGTCGTTCTTCAGGACGTCTGGGACCCGAAGAAGGCGGTCGACGTGATTCGCACCGAGGGCGTCACATTCACGATGGCATCGACGCCGTTCCTGAGCGATCTGGCCAAGAGCGTCGCTGAAATGGGCACGAGCGTTCCCACGCTCAAAACCTTCCTGTGCGCCGGGGCGCCCATCCCGGGGCCGCTCGTCAAGCAGGCCCGCGAGGTGCTTGGCACCAAGATCGTGTCGGCATGGGGAATGACAGAAAACGGCGCCGTTACGCTCATCAAGCTCGGCGACGACGACGAATTGGCCGTCAACACCGACGGTTGCCCACTCCCGGGTGTCGAAGTCAAGGTGGTCGAGGTCGATGGAAAGCCGATGCCTTTCGGGCAGGTCGGCAAGCTGCTGGTGCGGGCGTGTTCCAACTTCGGCGGCTATCTCCACCGGCCCCAGTTGAACAGCACCGACGCGGACGGCTGGTTCGACACCGGCGACCTTGCGTTCATGGACGAGCGTGGCTACATACGCATCAGCGGCCGAAGCAAGGACGTGATCATCCGCGGCGGCGAGAACATCCCGGTGTTCGAGGTCGAGGCCCTGCTGTACGGGCATCCGGCCGTTGCCCAGGCCGCCATCGTGGCGTACCCCGACGATCGGCTGGGCGAGCGCGCATGCGCGGTCGTCGTCCCCAAAGCGGGCCAGAACATCGACTTCGCCTCGATGGTCGAGTTCCTCAAGAGCCAGAAGATCGCGGTGCAGTACATCCCCGAAAGGCTGATCGTCCTCGACGCGATGCCTGCCACGCCATCGGGAAAGATCCAGAAATTCAAGTTGCGCGACATCGTCCGCGACGACTCCAATTGAGCCAGACAAACCCCACAAAAGAGAGACATCGCCATGGCCATCGACAACGAATCATTCGAGCTGCTGCTCGCATCCGTGCAGCGCTTCGTGCGTGAGCGCCTCGTGCCGGCCGAAGATGCGGTGGAGGAACACGACGAGGTGTCCGCCGACATCGTGGAGGACATGAAGGAGATGGGCCTGTTCGGCCTGTCGATTCCCGAGGAGTACGGCGGCATCGGGCTGTCGATGAGCCAGGAGTGCCGCGTTGCCTACGAGATCGGCCAGACCTCGCTGGCCTTCCGCTCGGTCTTTGGCACCAACGTCGGCATCGGCTCGCAGGGCATTCTGATGGACGGCACCGAGGCGCAAAAGCAGGAGATCCTGCCGCGTGTCGCGAGCGGCGAGCTGATCATGTCTTTCGCGCTGACCGAAGCCGATGCCGGCTCCGACTCGGCCGCCGTCAAGACGCGCGGCGAGCGCGATGGCGACGACTACATCCTCAACGGCAGCAAGCGCTTCATCACCAACGCGCCGCGCGCCGGCGCCCTTACGCTGATGGCGCGCACCGACGGCCCGGGCGCGGGGGGCATCTCCGCCTTCATCGTCCCCTCCGGGCTGCCTGGCCTCAGCCTGGGCAAGCCCGACAAGAAGATGGGGCAACGTGGCACCAAGACCTGCGATGTGATCCTGGACAACGTGCGTGTGCCCGCTGCCAACATCATCGGCGGCAAGCCCGGACAGGGCTTCAAGACGGCGATGAAGGTGCTCGACCGCGGGCGCCTGCACATCTCCGCGGTGGCCTGCGGCATGGCGCAGCGCATCCTGAATGAGGCGGTGGCCTACGCACGCGAGCGCAAGCAGTTCGGCAAGCGCATCGGGGATTTCCAGCTTGTGCAGGCCATGCTGGCCGACAGCCAGGCCGAGCTGTATGCCGGCTGGAACGGGGTCCAGGACGCCGCGCTGCGCTACGACGCCAAGGGCGCGCCGAGCGTCAGCGACCCGCACGTGAGCATGCTGGCCTCGTGCTGCAAGCTCTTTTGCACCGAGATGGTCGGCCGCGTCGCCGATCGCGGCGTGCAGGTGCACGGCGGCTCCGGCTACATCAACGAGTACCCGGTCGAGCGCTTCTACCGGGACGTGAGGCTGCTGCGCCTGTACGAAGGCACGACGCAGATCCAGCAATTGATCATCGGCCGCGAGCTGATGGGTCGCGATTAAGGAGAGCGGCTCGAATCCTCCGGCTCTACCATGGTGCCGGCGGCGGCGCCGCCCACTGCGCCGGCAACGGCCCCCACTGCGGTACCTACCACCACACCCACCGGGCCGGCCACGGCAACGCCGATGGCAGCGCCCGTGGCCGCACCGGCCACCAAGCCGCCAGCCGCCAGCACCGACCTCTCCTCACGCTCGGCTTCCTCGGGTTCCATTGGCATCTGTGCCTCGGGCCTCGGGTCCTGCGACGGAATGCCGAAGCCGGGACGGGCCTGCTCGGCAAGGTCTTCGTCGGCAGGTGCGGTGTGGGGCAGCGGGGTGGCGGATGGGTTCATGTGTCACTTGTACCGCCGGGACCGCACCGGTTGCGCCATCCTGCAGGCCGGAAGGGTGTAGGAAGAGCGCTTCAGGCCGTAGCCTCCCGCAGCACGCGCGCCCCTCGCCGCAGCGCCAACCACGCGCCAGCGGAGATCGCCGCCACTGCCAGGATCGATCCTGTCGACATCCAGGCCAGGCCGGTCACGCCGTTGCCGATCGAGCAACCCAGCGCGGTGACGCCGCCGAAGCCCATCATCACCGCGCCCAGCACGTGTTCGCCGAATTCGCGGGGCGATTCGAATCCTTCCAGCTTGAATTCGCGCCGCAGCCTGGCGCTGGCATAGCTGCCCAGCAGAACGCCCAGCACCAGCATCACGCCGAAGGTCGGCACGGTGGCCTTGTCGGTCCAGAGCGTGAGCAAGTCAAGCGCATTGGCCAGCGGCGCGGTGAAGTTCAGGCCCTCGGGCCGATTCGATTGAGTGCCGAGCCAGGCGGCTTCAAGCGTTTCGGGATGCTCGGCGACGAAGCCGAAGTGCCCCGTCAGGTACACCGCCGCCATCAGGATCAAGCCGACGCTGATGCCGCCGACCCAGGTTTGACGCAGCGCGCTGCGATGTTTGCGCCACGCATAGCCCAACGTTGCCGCCAACAGGAGGGCAGCGAGCACCCAGCGCAGCGCGCCGACGGACATCGAAGTTGCCGTTGCGAGGACATTGCCCAGGTCCTGCGGGCCCATGAGTTGCACCGACCATACATCCAGCAGGTTCGCGCGCACCGGGGCCAGCACGCCGCGCAGGGTCATCACCGCGGCCAGTGCGGCCACCACGGCAACCACCGCGGATCGCAAGCTGCCCGACCCCGCCTTGACCAGGCTGCGTTGCGGGCAGCCGTCGGCCAGCATCATCCCGTAGCCGAAGATCAGCCCGCCCACGATGCACGATGCCCACGCCAGCCGCGGGCTCCACGCGAGCGTGCGGGTGGCATCCACCAGGCCGGCGGCGACAAACGCCTGCAACCCGATGGCCCCGACGCCGATCGCAAGCATCCAGCCGGCAAATCGCTCGCGGTTGTCCAGCCGCACCCAGTCGGCAATCGCCCCCCGTACACAGAAACGGGTCGCCTGGCCGATGAGGCCAAGCAGCAGGCCGAGGATGAGACCGCCGAAGACGACGGTGCGGGCGAGGGAAGCGGGATTGACGGTTTCCATGTTTTTCGTGCGAGTGACCCGGGATTGTAGGAATTGCGGGGATGCCGTGCCCGTACGACCCGCTAAAGTCCCCCCATGACGCAAGACGCACAGGAGAGTTCCACGGCCAACGCCTGGGCGCCCCTCACGATCACGCTCGCGATCCAGGCCATGGTCGCGATGGCATTGCTGACATTGCCGGCCATGGCGCCGAAGGTGGCCGAGGCGATGGCGACTTCTCCGGCGCTCGTCGGCATCTACATTGCGCTGGCGTACGTGGGCGCGATGGTGGCCAGCCTGGTCTCGGGCGGGGCCGTGGCGCGGTATGGTCCCATCCGGGTGAGCCAGGTGGGCCTTGTCTTCTGCGCGGGCGGGCTCGCACTCTGCGCCGTGCCCAACTTCTGGTGCATGGGCGCGGGCGCGCTGCTCGTGGGAATCGGTTACGGGCCGATCACGCCCGCCAGTTCTCATCTGCTGTCTCGCACCACACCGGCGCATCGCATGTCGCTGGTGTTCTCAGTCAAGCAGACCGGCGTGCCACTCGGGGCGGGGCTGGCCGGCGCTATCGTGCCCGGCCTGCAGCTCGTCGCCGGCTGGCAGGCCGCACTGCTGGCCGTGGCCGCAGCCAACCTGGTGTGCGCCATCGTGTCGCAGCCGCTGCGGGCCGAATTCGATGCCGACCGTGACCACAAGCGGCACGTGGCGTTGGGCAACTTCCTGCAACCGGTGCGGATGGTGTTGTCGCA
>JAQZBU010000212.1 GCA_029237735.1 Ramlibacter sp.
AAAACCACTGGCTCTCCTTGTCATTGCGCTCCTGGGCGGCTGCGCGTCTTCGATCACCCCGAGCTACGACACGCGCTTCGGCGATGCCGTGCGCCAGGCACGCCAGCGCATGACTCTCAATCCGAACGCGGGCGCCAACCCCGATCCGGTCGCCGGCATGGATGGCCGCTCGGCGCGCGAGGCCGTGGTGCGGTACCAGGACTCATTCAAGTCGCCGCCACCTGTCGTGAACGTCATCAACATCGGTGGCTCGGCCACCGCCGGTCAATAAGGGAAGGAGGGACTACGCATGCCTTAGCCATAACCCAACAGTCATTTTTGAATTCTCATTCCCAATCACTCAAGAGGTAAATCATGAACCAACTTCTCAGTTCCGTACGTTCATTCGCCGTCGAGGAAGACGGAGCCCAGGTCATCGAATACGCGCTGATCATCGCGGTCGTGTCGATTTTCCTGGTCATCGCGCTGCGTGGCCTGACCAACGGGAACGGTTTCTCCACGTTCATCGCTCGCGTCACGAACTGCCTGACGGGTACTGCAACCACGTCCTGCACCTGATGTGATGAAGGCCACTGGAACCCCGGCCGGAAGGCCGGGTTCCAGGATTTTTCTGCATTTCGGAGGACACCTGCCATGTATCGCGCTACCCGTCATCACCAGCGAGGAGCGGTCATCGTCACCGTGTGCATGCTCCTGCTCTTCCTGCTGGGATTCATCGGGATGGGCCTTGATTTCGGAAAACTGTTTGTCGTGAAAAGCGAGCTGCAGACCGCGATGGACAGTTGCGCGCTGGCGGCTGCGCAGGAACTCGACCTGACGCCCAGCGCCATCGACCGGGCCACGAGCGCCGGAAGAACTGCCGGCAACCTGAATCGCGTCAATTTCCAGTCCGCGACCTGGAGCGGCCAGGGCCAGCTGGTGAATGCCGACATCACCTTCAAGGCTCCCGATTACAGCGTTACCACCGATCCCGCGGTGGCACAGTACGTGGAATGCCGGCATGTGCAGCCCGGTGTGCGTCTGTGGCTTCTGCAAGCCCTCGGCGCGTTCTCCGGCGACACAACCATGTATCCGCCGACCCAGAACGTGATGGCGGCTGCCGTCGCAACGCGGGCCCATGGCCAGTCGACCTGCCCCCTGCCCGTGGCGATGAAACCCCGCGAGTGTTCACCGGGCGTCGCCTGTACCGCGCCGGACTATGGATTCTCGGTAGGTGAGTGGGTGACCATGATCACGGATCAATCTGAGTTCAGTGGAGGACAGATTGGCTGGATGAGTCTGGTAGAGGGGGAAGTCGGCACGAACGAGATTCGAAACCAGTTGAAAGGTTATTGCGGCACCAAGGTGACTGATCAACTCGTGCCATCGGACTCCGGCAGCAAAGTCGCCCTAGCGCCCATCTGGAATTACAGGTTCGGGCTCTATGCCAGCCAACCCGATTTCACCCTGGAGCCAGAGAAGCGTCCGGACCTGACGGGTTTCTCATACGCCAGCGGGCCAAACGTCTACAGTGATTTCGCAAACCGGAGATCCACGAACGATGCATGCGGGGCGACGGTTGCCGAATGCGAGGCCGGCGGATGGTCTTTTACAGGAAATATCCGCTACATCGTTCCAGGCGGCGACGGACCGGGTACCCATGGAACAGAAGGTACCAACAGGCGCCTCGTGCTTGTTCCCGTAGTGGATGCTACCAACCACGTAGATGGCTTCGCCTGCATGCTGTTGGTGCAGCCGCTCAGCATTCCCCTGGCCCCGGTGAGCCTGGAGTACCGGGGCAATGCGAGCCTTCCCACCAGCCCCTGCAGTTTCAGCGGCATGCCCGGCGGCGTGGCCGGACCGCTGGTACCGGCCCTTGTGCGATAGGAGGATTGCAATGAACCGCAAGCAACAAGGTGTGGCACTCGTCGAATTCGCGCTCGTCCTGCCGTTCCTGCTGGTGCTGTCCATCGTCACCTTCGAGTTCGGCAGGGCGATCTGGCAATACAACGCGCTCACGAAATCAGTGCGCGATGCAGCCCGCTATCTATCGATCCAGACGCCCGGCACGAAGATCGCGCAGGCGCGCAACCTCATGGTCTACGGCAACCTGGGGGGCACCGGCGCGCCACTCGTCATGGGCCTCGCCCCTTCGCACGTTCCCGATCCCACCTGGCAGACAGCCGGCACTGCCCCGGTCATCAACACCGTCACCGTCCGCATCAGCGGCTACACCTTCAACCCGATGTTCGCCACAGCGTTCGGCCTGCCGATCGGCAGCGTCACTTACTCGGACATCACCGCAACCATGAGGAGCTACCTGTGAGAGCCGCGCCCCATTCACGCCAGTCGGGGTCGACCGCGGTCGAGTTCGCGCTGGTGCTGCTGCTATTCCTCACTTTCCTGCTCGCGGTCACCGACTTCGGTCGGATGCTCTACACCTGGAACGCCGCGGCCGAGGCAACCCGCGCCGGCGCGCGCTATGCGGCCGTGTGCGACAGCGGTTCGAACAAGGACCAGGTATTGGCAAGGATGCAGGTGCTGATGCCGCAGCTCACGAGTGCAAACCTCAGCCTTGTCTGGCAAGACGACCTGGGCAACACCACCTGCACGCCGTCGACCTGCATGGGAGTCACGGTGACCGTTAACAACCTCACCTACCGGTGGATATCGCCGATCGCCGGCCTTGCCGCGCTGGCGCCGTTCCCGATGCCGACGTTCAAGACCTTCCTGACCCGCGAAATCATGCGCCAGGACCCCAACAGTCCCACCATCTGCTAACCAGGATCTTCCATGAAAATCGCTGTCGTCTCACCCAGCCGAAATCACCTCGACGAGGTGGCCGCCGTGCTTCAGGCGAACGGTCATTCCACCAGTCTTTTCGAAGGCGGCAAGAGCAGGATGCGCGAGATCGCCGAGCGCGATCAGCCCGACCTCATGCTGGTGGACGGCATGTGCTGCGATGTCGCGGAACTGACGCAGGTGGAATACATCACCACGCATTACCCGTCTGTGGCTGTCGTGCTGCTGTGCTCAACGCACACGCCCGAATTCCTGATCAACTCCATGCGCGCTGGGGTGCGCGAGGTGCTGCCTTCGCCTGCCACGGCGCCGGCACTGGAAGCCGCGGTGAACCGCGTCGCCGCGAAGCGCATCGGCGGCAAGCCCCGCGACCCGGGAAAAATACTCGCCTTCATTCCGTGCAAGGGCGGCGCGGGCGCGACCTTTGTGGCGACGAACCTGGCATCGCACCTCGCCGAAAACAAGTCGGTGCTGTTGGTCGACCTTAACCTCCAGTTCGGCGACGCACTGGCTTTCGTGTACGACGGCAAGCCTACATCGACGTTGGCGGACGTCGCGAAGAACATCGCCCGGCTTGATGCGTCGCTGCTGGCTGCCAGTACCGTCAAGGTGTCGGCCAACTTCAGTGTCCTGGCGGCGCCGGATGACGTGGCCCAGGCCATGGAAGTCCAAGCCGAACACGTCGAGGCCGTGCTCGCCCTGGCCGTGCGGCACTACGACTTCGTCATCCTCGACGTGCCGCGCTCGCTGGACACGACGGCCATCAAAGCGCTGGACCGCGCATGGCGGATCTTCCCCGTCCTGCAGTCCGGCCTGCCCGAGATCCGCAATGCCGGCAAGCTGCTGGAGGCGTTCAGGTCGCTCGGCTACCCATCCGACAAGATCGAGCTGATCGTGAACCGCTTCGACAAGAACAGCGAGATCGGCATGGAGCAGGTGCAGCGATCGGTGGGGCACACCCGGATCATCACCGTGCCCAACTCGTACCGGGAAGTCAGCGCCTCGATCAATCACGGCGAACCCCTGGTCCGTTCCACCCGCTCCAACCCCGTGGCGCGGCATCTCGTCGACTTCGCTGACACACTGAGCCCACGCCCCGAGGAAGTACGCGGCGGTCTGCTGGGCAGACTCTTCAGGAAGGCATGACCCCATGAGCACTATCCAGCCCATCACCACGCTGCCGCGCGACCAGACCGCGCCGCCCTCCCTTCGAGACAAGCTCAATGGCGGAGGAGCAGCCGAAGGCATCAAGACCCAGCCCACGACCAACATTGATGCGTACAAGGCGCTGAAAGAGCGCATCCACCTCAGACTCCTGGACCTGTTCGATTTGACCGCGCTGGAGTCGCTGGCGCCAGACAAGCTGCGCCACGAGATTGCGCTGATGGTCGGCAAGCTGCTGCAGGACGACCAGGCCGTCATCAACGACGTCGAGCGCAGCTCCCTGATCCGCGACATCCAGCACGAGATGTTGGGGTTCGGGCCGCTCGAGCTGCTGATGGCGGACCCGACCGTGTCCGACATCCTGGTCAACTCGTACCACCAGGTGTATGTGGAGCGGCGCGGCCGCCTCGAAATGACGGACGTGACGTTCACGGACGAGCGG
>JAQZBU010000213.1 GCA_029237735.1 Ramlibacter sp.
CCTGCCCTCCTCCGTGCGCGAGATCACCGACCCGCTGGACGCCGTGGGCAATACCACCAAGGCCGTGACCAAGGGCTACGCCATCGGTTCCGCCGGCCTGGCCGCGCTGGTGCTGTTTGCCGACTACACGCACAAGCTGGAGAGTTACGGCCAGTCGATCAGCTTCGACCTATCCGATCCGATGGTGATCGTGGGCCTGTTCATCGGCGGCCTGATCCCCTACCTGTTCGGCGCGATGGCGATGGAGGCCGTGGGCCGCGCCGCCGGCGCCGTGGTGGTCGAAGTGCGCCGCCAGTTCCGCGAGATCAAGGGCATCATGGAAGGCACCGCCAAGCCCGAATATGGCGTTGCCGTGGACATGCTGACCAAGGCGGCCATCAAGGAAATGATGATCCCGTCGCTGCTGCCAGTGGTGGTGCCGATCCTGGTCGGCCTGCTGCTCGGCCCGAAGGCCCTGGGTGGCCTGCTGATGGGCACCATCGTCACCGGCCTGTTCGTCGCCATCTCGATGTGCACCGGCGGCGGCGCATGGGACAACGCCAAGAAGTTCATCGAGGACGGCAACCACGGCGGCAAGGGTTCGGAGGCGCACAAGGCCGCCGTGACCGGCGACACCGTGGGCGACCCGTACAAGGACACCGCCGGCCCGGCCGTAAACCCGCTGATCAAGATCATCAACATCGTGGCCCTGCTCATTGTGCCGCTGGTGGTGAAGTTTCACGGCGGCGAAGTACCGGCTACCACGGGTGTCGCGCCTGCGGCCATCACGGCGCCGGCAGCTTCCGGCGCGGTAACGCCCTCGAAATAAAAGAGGCCCCCAGAAGAAAAGCCCGCTTCGATCGAAGCGGGCTTTTTTCTTTACCCTTCGGTGACGGCCCGAACCAGCCTGCCGCCGGGCGCCACGAGTTCCGTAAGATGTGCCACGCGGTCCTGCTCGATGGATTGCAGGATCAGCTCGTTGATGCCGCCCACGATCGCCATGGCCATGTCCGGGGACAGCGGCTTGTCGCCCTTGCGGCCGTCCAGGCCGTTGACCACTTGCAATATGAAGTCGGCGATGTCCCTGTTCACCTTGCGCCTTGTTTCCAGTCCCTCGGGGCCGAGTCCCAGTATCTCGATGAACAGTGTGCGCATGAGCACGGGGTTTTCCGCCATGCAGCCGAAATAGGCCGTCAAGGCGCTTTCGATCTGCGTGTGCCAGTCGTGCGCCGGGTCGATCGAATCGCGCAGCACCTTGAGGGCATTGCGGCTGGCCACCTGGTACAGCGCAAGCAGGCAGTCGGCCTTCGTCGAGAAGTGTTCGTAGAAGGTGCGTCGCGATACGCTGGCTTCGCGAACGATGTCCGCGATGGTCGTGTCGCCATAGCCCTTGGCGGCGACGGCGTGCGCCATGCCTTCGAGCAGGCGGCGGCGGTGCTCATGAACTTCGGTTTCGGTGACGGTTTCCATGAGGCGATTTTCATCCGGGTTCCGTCGGGTACTTGACGGTACCCGCGAACTTCTCCATTATGTTCCCCGAAGCAGGAGAAAACCATGGCAAATCTCATCGTGCGCCGTCTCCTGATTGATATGGAGGCCCCCATCGCTCGCCACTGGTGCGGTGGCGACGCCTTTCGCACGGCGTTGTTCAACGCCCTGTCGATGAGCTTTCCCGTGGGAGAGCAGTTCTTCATCGATGCCGTGCGCAACGGGTTCAAGGCGCTGCCCCTGGACAAGCAGGAGCGCTTTCGTGCCGAGGTCCAGGGCTTCATGGGGCAGGAGGCGACTCACCGCCGGCTGCACGGGCTCTTCAACTCGCACCTGGACAAGCTCGGGCTGGTCAACGAGTGGGCGGGCCGCGCCACGCAGCGCCTGAAGCTGCTCGAGGGCCTCGACCCACGGCACGCCCTGGGCATTACCGCGGCCAACGAGCACTTCACCGCGATCATGGCCGACTGGATGTTGCGCAATCCCGATTTCGTGGAAAGCACGGATGCACGCCTCAGCACGCTATGGCTGTGGCACAGCGCCGAGGAATCCGAGCATAAGAGCACGGCGTTCGACCTGTACCAGGCGCTCGGCGGCAATCACGAATGGCGCGTCACCTGGTTCCGCCGCGTCACGATGATTTTCCTGGGCGACACGTTGCGGCAGACGGTAGACAACTTGCGTCGCGACGGCACCCTGTGGAAGTGGCAAACGTGGAAAAGCGCGGCCACCACCCTTTTCGGCAAGCGCGGCCTCATCCGCCAGACCTGGCGGCCTTGGCGCGCCTACTTGCGCCAGGACTTTCACCCCGCCCAGCAGGACAGCGGGCCTTCGCGGCTTTGGCTGGCCGAGCACCGCGACCGCTACGTTCCCGTCGGCGCGGCCATCTGAGGTTACCTAACGCGAACTTTTTGAGCATTGGCGTCCCCGTGGGCGCCGCTTCGCTTTGACGCAAAATGTTGGCATGCAACACCACTACATCGCCAACGCGGCGCGCGCCTCCGCCTCCGGCCGCACGATCCCCGTCATCGATCCCTCGGACGGCCAACCCTTCGACGAACTGCAACGCGGCGACGCCGAAGACATCGACGTTGCCGTGCACGCGGCAAGGCAGTGTTATGAAGGCGTGTGGAGCAAGCTGAGCGCAGCCGAACGCGGCCGCCTGCTGATGCGCCTGTCGGCGAAAGTCGCCGAGCACGCGCAGGAGCTGGCAGACCTCGAACAGCGCGATTGCGGCAAGCCCACCAAGCAGGCGCGCGCGGACGCGACAGCCCTGGTGCGTTACTTCGAGTTCTATGCTGGCGCGTGCGACAAGCTGCACGGCGACACCATTCCCTACCTGGATGGCTACAGCGTCTTCACCTGGCGCGAGCCGCACGGCGTCACCGGCCACATCATTCCGTGGAACTACCCGATGCAGATCTTCGGCCGCAGCGTGGGTGGCGCGCTCGCGGCCGGCAATGTCTGCGTGGTCAAGCCCTCCGAGGACGCATGCCTGTCGCTCATTCGCGTGGCCCAGCTCGCGGCGGAGGTAGGCTTTCCGGCGGGCGCGATCAACATCGTTACCGGGTATGGGCATGAAGTGGGCGACGCGCTGGCGCGCCACGAAGGCATCGATCACATCAGCTTCACCGGCAGCCCAAAAGTCGGCACGCTGATCCAGCAGGTGGCGGCCGAGCGCCATTGCCCGGTCACGCTCGAGTTGGGCGGCAAGAGCCCGCAGATCATTTTTGAAGACGCCGACCTCGACGCCGCCCTGCCCATGGTCATCAACGCCATCGTCCAGAACGCAGGCCAGACGTGCTCGGCCGGTTCGCGCCTGCTGGTGCAGGGGTCGATCTACGAGCCGCTGCTGGAACGCCTGGGCAAGATTTTCGAGAACCTGCGCGTCGGGCCGGCCGCCATGGACCTGGACGTGGGGCCATTGATCCGCGCCAGCCAGCAGCAGCGCGTGTGGGATTTCCTCTCGGATGCGCAGCACGCGAACATCCCCATGGTGGCGCAGGGTCGGGTGGTCGACGAAGCGCCGGAGAGCGGCTACTACCAGGCCCCGACGCTGCTGCGTGACGTGCCGGCGGACCATCGCGTGGCCCAGGAGGAGGTGTTCGGGCCGGTGCTTGCGGCGATGAGCTTCAGGGACGAGGACCAGGCCGTGGAGTTGGCCAATGCCACGCAGTTCGGCCTTGTCGCCGGCATCTGGACGCGCGACGGCGGGCGCCAGCTTCGAATGGCCAAGCGCGTCAGGAGCGGCCAGGTCTTCATCAACAACTACGGCGCGGGCGGCGGAGTCGAGCTGCCCTTCGGCGGAGTCAAGTCATCGGGCTACGGGCGCGAGAAGGGCTTCGAGGCGCTTTACGGCTTCACCACCCTCAAAACGGTCGCGATCCGCCACGGATGACTTCGCGGCAGGCTATGTGTAGGGTTACAGGTTGCCAGCGACAATAGGCGAATGGCCGAGCGCGTGATCCCCATCGTCGACCAGCGCATCGCGGCGCTGGCCACCGGCGTGCCCCCCCTGCCCGTCGCCACGACGGGCCTGCTGTCCGATACCTTGGGCCGTCCGCTGCGCGACCTGCGCATCAGCGTGACGGACCGCTGCAACTTCCGCTGCAGCTATTGCATGCCCAAGGAAGTGTTCGACAAGGACTACCCGTACCTGCCCCACTCGGCGCTGCTCACCTTCGAGGAGATCACGCGACTGACCCGGCAATTCGTCGCGCATGGGGTGCGCAAGATCCGGCTGACCGGTGGCGAGCCGTTGCTGCGCAAGAACATCGAAGGCCTGATCGAACAGCTGGCGGCGTTGAAGACCGTCGACGGCGAGCCGCTGGACCTCACCCTCACAACCAACGGCTCCCTCCTGGCCCGCAAGGCCAAGGCGCTCAAGGCCGCGGGCCTGCAGCGCGTCACCGTGAGCCT
>JAQZBU010000214.1 GCA_029237735.1 Ramlibacter sp.
GGCCACGGCCGTCGTCACCTCCGCGATGTTGCGCACCTGGGCCGTGAGGTTCGAGCCCATCGAGTTCACCGAGTCGGTCAAGTCCTTCCAGGTACCCGCGACGCCCTGCACGTCGGCCTGGCCGCCCAGCTTGCCTTCGGTACCCACTTCGCGGGCCACCCGTGTCACTTCAGAGGCGAACGACCGCAGCTGATCCACCATGCTGTTGATGGTGTTCTTCAGCTCCAGGATTTCGCCCTTCACGTCCACCGTGATCTTCTTGGACAGGTCGCCGGCCGCCACGGCCTTCGTCACCTCGGCGATGTTACGCACCTGGGCCGTGAGGTTCGAGCCCATCGAGTTCACCGAGTCGGTCAAGTCCTTCCAGGTACCCGCCACGCCCTGCACGTCGGCCCGGCCACCCAGCTTGCCTTCGGTACCTACTTCCCGCGCCACCCGCGTCACTTCGGATGCGAACGACCGCAGCTGGTCCACCATGGTGTTGATCGTGTTCTTCAGTTCGAGAATTTCGCCCTTCACGTCCACCGTGATCTTCTTGGACAAGTCGCCGGTAGCCACCGCTTTAGTCACGCCCGCGATGTTTCGCACCTGGGCGGTGAGGTTGGACGCCATGAAGTTCACGGAGTCGGTCAAGTCCTTCCAGGTACCCGCCACGCCCTGCACGTCGGCCTGGCCGCCCAGCTTGCCTTCGGTACCCACCTCGCGCGCCACTCGCGTCACTTCGGCGGAGAAGGTGCCCAGCTGCTGCACCATCTTGTTGATGATCATCGCGGTGCGCAGGAACTCGCCTTCCAGCGGCCGGCCATCGGCTTCCAGGGCCATCGACTTGGACAGGTCGCCCTGTGCCACCGCACCAATCACGCGCGCCACTTCGGACGTCGGGTGCACCAGGTCGGCGATGAGGGAGTTGATCGATTCGGCGGAGTCTCGCCAGAAGCCGCTGGCATTGGGCACGAAGGCGCGCTCCTTGAGCTTGCCCTCCTTGCCGACCACGCGCGACAAGCGGGCCAGTTCGTGCGACATGCGCAGGTTCTCGGCGACCACGTCGTTGAAGGCATCGGCCACCTTGCCGAACACGCCCGTCCAGTCCTGGGGCAGCTGCGCCGCGGCATTGCCCTTCTTGAGGTCGGTGAGCGCGGCCAGGAAGGTGCGCGTGTGATCCGACAGCGCGTCCACCTCGTCCAGCACTGAGTTAACGACGGCGACATCCGCCTGCCAGAACCCGGTGAGCTTGTCGTCCGGCAGCCTGCGATGCTTTGTCGCGGCACGGGTGCCTGCCTCGACTGCCTTGAGTTTCTGCGACGTTCGCGCCGTCTGGGCGGTCAGGTCGTTGAATTCCGCGGCGATCTTGCCGTAGACCCCATCCCATTCGGTGGGCAGCGTCACGCCCGGCTCTCCGCGCCTGAATGCGCCCAACGCTTTCAATACCATTCTCAGCTCGCTGTCGCGCTGATCCGCTGATGGCAATTTCGCCACTACTTCCATGCTAGCCCCCGATATATGTGTGTCACCCCGCCTCTTTGCGGCAAGGCATCCGTCGACTCTGCAACAAATCGAAGCAGGTTACTGATTTCGGCAGGCGCCTACAACATGGCGGAAATACCGAATCGGCCGCAAACCCAATACTGGTGCGGCCTGTAGGATGACGCCTACAGTAACAATCGGTGAAACATTACGACTGCTCACGGGTGCGCAAAGCGGCGCCCCAAAACAAAAAGCCGCCCGAAGGCGGCTTCCTGTTGGAGCCAAAAGCTCAGTCCAGCGCCACCTTTTTGCCGTCCTTGTAGACATACAAGGTAATGGCAGCGTTCTTCAGCTCGCCGTTGGGCTCGAACTGGATCGTGGTCGTGACACCCTTGTAGTTGGTCTTGATCAGCTCGGGCGTGTAGACCTTCGGGTCCGCCGATTTGGCGCGCTTCATGGCGTCCACGAGGACGAACGTGGCGTCGTAGGTGTACGGGCTGTACACCTGGAACTGGCCAGGGTACTTCTCGTCGTAGCGCTTCTTCCACGCGGTACCGCCCGGCATCTTGGCCAGCGAGGCGCCGCCTTCGGCGCAGACCACGTTGCCCAGCGTCTTGGCGCCCGCAGCGATCTTGATGATCTCCGAGGTGCAAATGCCGTCGCCGCCGAAGAATTTGACGTCCGCCATGCCGAGCTGCTCGATCTGGCGCAGCATCGCACCGCCCTGGGCGTCCATTCCGCCGAAGAAGATGGCGTCGGGCTTCTTGCCCTTGATCGACGTCAGGATGGCCATGAAGTCCGTCGCCTTGTCGGTCGTGAACTGCTCGTCGACGACCTGCATGCCCTTGGACTTCGCACTCTTCTTGAACGCTTCGGCAACGCCCTGCCCGTAAGCTGAACGGTCGTCGATGATGGCAACCTTCTTGAGCTTGAGCTTGTCCGCCGCATAGAAGGCCAGGCCCGGGCCCAGCGCATTGTCATTGGCGATGATGCGGTACGTGGTCTTGTAGCCGGGCTTGGTCAGGCCGGGGTTGGTGGCCGCGCCGGTGACGTGGGGGATTCCGCAGTCGTTGTAGACCTTGGCGGCGGGAATGGTGGTGCCGGAGTTCAGGTGGCCCACCACACCGGCGACCTTCGAATCGCACAGTTTCTGGGCGACCGCCGTGCCCTGCTTCGGATCGGCCGCGTCGTCTTCCTCGACGAGCTCGAACTTGACCTTCTTGCCACCGATGACCACACCTTGCTTGTTCAGATCCTCGACGGCCATGCGGGCGCCGTTGGCGTTGTCCTTGCCATAGTGGGCCTGGGCACCGGACATCGGCGCGACGTGGCCGATCTTCACCACCATGTCCTGCGCGGACGCGATGCCCCATACAGCGGCAATGGCAGCGGCAACCGTCAGTTTGAACTTCATTTGCATAAATTGACCTCCAGAGTAGGAAAAAGGTTGAGATTATCTTTTGGGCTCAACGGCGGCGAACATATCGCAATTTCCGCACCCGGGCCATAGGGAAAGGTCTAGGTGGCCTCCGATAAGGGCCATTACCTTGACCGCAGTCGAGCTAAAGCCTTTTTTTTCGACAGACGATCCCTATCGGCGCTTGGTTGCGTCAAGTTCCTCGGCGAAAGCGTGGGCGACCGTTTCCCGAACCACCGCCTCGATCTCATCTCGCAACAGCGGCGCGATGGAGCGGGTCTGCTCCAGCACGGTGGCGGCAATGGCTTCGCGCAACCGGCGCTCCAGCGTCAGGTCGACCCTCTGCAGCACACGATTGACCAGTTCTTCCTGCAGCAGGGCATCTTCCGCCGGCCGGGCTTGCGCGGCCGGCTTGACGACTTCCGTCAGCGTGGGCACGTAGCGGGGCGGGTTTCGGGTCGCCATCAATGCGCATCCTTGGGCGCGGCATCATGCCGGGTGATCGCGTAGCCGCGATCGGCATAGTGCTTCCAGCGTTGCCGGCCCTGCTGCCGGTCTTCGTCTCCGACGCCCACGACCTCGATCAGGCGCTCGAACCGTTCGAAGCCTTCGGGGACGGCGCCCCCCAGGTTCACCAGGACCTGCTGATGGGGCGCGGAGCGCGCGGATTCGGCCAGCACCACAGGCGATGCCGCCAGCATCGTGGGCGTTGCCGCGCTGCCCAGGCAGTGGGGCACGAACTCCAGCGCCGAAAACGTCCACAGGGCCGTATCCAGCTCGGCCAACTGGCGGCTGTCGCCGGTCACGACCACTTTCGCGCCCGTGGCGACGGCCTTGCGCAGCAGCCGGCAGGCGTAGCCCGTCTTTTCGGGGGCGTTGAAGTGGAAGGTGACCTCGGTCATGTGTGCCTATTTGCGCTTGGCCGGGCGCTTGCCGGCCTTCGCCGGGGCGACACTTTGCTGATCCAGCAGGAACTGCACCAGCAGGCCCACCGGTCGCCCGGTCGAGCCCTTGGCGCCGCCGCTTTTCCAGGCGGTGCCGGCGATGTCCAGGTGGGCCCAGGGATAGGCGCCGGCAAAGCGTTGCAGGAACTTGGCCGCGTTCACGGCGCCCCCGGCGCGTCCGGCCACGTTCGCCACGTCCGCGAAATTGCTCTTGAGCCCTTCGGCGTACTCATCGTCGAGCGGCATGCGCCAGCACGGGTCCATTGCGGCCTCGCCCGCGTCGTGCAGCGCGTCGGCCAGGGCGTCGTCGCTCGCGAACAAGCCGCTGCGAACGCCGCCCAAAGCGACCACGCAGGCGCCCGTCAGCGTCGCGATGTCCACCACCGCGCGCGGCTTGAACCGCTCGGCATAGGTGAGCGCGTCGCACAGGATGAGGCGCCCTTCGGCATCCGTGTTGAGGATTTCGATGGTCTGGCCCGAGAGGCTCTTGACGATATCGCCCGGCTTGACCGACCGGCCGTCGGGCATGTTCTC
>JAQZBU010000089.1 GCA_029237735.1 Ramlibacter sp.
CGGAGCCCTTTTTGTATTCGCCGACTTTCAGCAGCAGCTCGATGTCCTGGTACTTGGCCATGAGCTCTCGCACCGTGCCCGCCGCCTCCTTGTGCTCGGACGTGATCAGCGCGTTCATCACGCGTGAGGCGGAGGCTAGCACGTCGATGGCGGGGTAGTGGTTGGCCGCGCCGAGTTTGCGCGACAGGACGATGTGGCCGTCGAGGATGGAGCGAGTTTCGTCGGCCACCGGCTCGGTCATGTCGTCGCCCTCCACCAGCACGGTGTACAGCGACGCCGTGATGGTGGAGCGCATCGCCCTTAATTTCGTGAGCAACGCCGTGCGCTATACACCCAGTGGCCGACGAGTGCTGGTCGCATGCCGTGTGCGCGGCCGGGCCCTGCGCCTGGCGGTATACGACAACGGCAAGGGTATAGCCGAGTCGGACCAGCAGTCGATCTTCGACGAGTTTCGCCGGCTTGACTCCGCTCGTCCGCGCGACCACACGGGCGGCCTGGGGCTGGGCCTTGCGATCGTGCGGCGCCTGGCGCAAGCGCTGCGCCTCACTGTCCTGCTGCAGTCGACGCTCGGTCGTGGCTCGATGTTCGCGGTAGACCTTCCGCTGGTGCACGTTTCACGCGGGCGCCCGCAACCGATCGCCACCGAACCGACGCTCGCCGGCCGGCTGATAGTCGTCGTCGACGACGAGCCATCGATCTTGCTGGCGGCGGCGTTCATCCTGGAGACAGCGGGCTGCCATGTGATCTGCGGTCGTTCGGGCCCTGAGGCCATGCTGTCGCTTGCAAGCAGCACACGTGTGCCCGACGCGATCATTTGCGACCATGAGCTGAACGACAAGCACAACGGTTCGGACGTGATCCGCCATCTGAGGGAAGAATTCAACTGTGACATTCCGGCCCTGCTGGTCACCGGAAATACCGCCGGCGGCATGGCCGAAAAGTCTGCGAGGGAATTGGGCATTTCGGTGCTCTACAAGCCACTCGAGGGCGCAGTACTCAGGAGTTCGCTCGAGGAACTCCTGACAACAGGAGCGATGACATGAACAAGACCGTACTCGTGGTGGACGACCACCCGCTGTTTCGCAAGGCGCTCGTGAGCCTGCTCGAGGAGACTCGAGCTTGCAGCGTCGTCATTGCCGCGGCCAGCGCCGAGGAGGGGCTGGCACGAGTGGCCGAAAGCAAGGTGGACCTCATCCTGCTGGACCTGGGCTTGCCGGGAGCTGCCGGCGTGGACGCGATCAGCCTGTTCCGACGCGATTGCGAAGCGGACATCCTGGTGGTGTCCGCTTCGGAGCACAGGCAGGAAGTCGCGGCCGTCTTGAGGGCGGGAGCGAGCGCCGTGGTGTCCAAGAGCGTATCCATGGACACGCTCAAGGACATCCTGGAGCGGGCGCTGACCGATTCTCTGCCCGAACAGAAGTGGATTCGTCCGGTAGGTTCGCTCTCGTTGGGGGGCGACGTCGGGCGCGGGCTCACGGTTCGGCAGCAGGAGATTGCGACGCTTCTGATGAGCGGGTATTCGAACAAAGAGATCGGGATGCGTCTCGGTCTCGCCGAGATCACGGTCAAGACGCATTTGACAGCGATCTTCCGCCTGCTGGGCGTCGTTAACCGTACCCAGGCGGTTGTCGCTATTCGCAGGCTCGGCGTCGATTGTGGGGCTGGCACGGGGGCATCCTCGGCGGAGTTGCCGGCCCATTGAAATCGCGCGCGGGTACGGTTACGAAGGCTCGTTGTCAGGCGCGAGCTGCGCGCCGTCATGGGCCAGGCGTAACCCGGCCTCTTCGAATCGGATGCGATAGACCCAGTCGCTGCAGCCGGGCGCGGGCTGGCTATGGGCTTGACGCACGTTCAACCATGGCGCCGCCTGGACGAGGACGAATCGCTTGGTGCCGTCGCGTACCTGCGTGCATTGCAGCCGGCCCGGGACTGCTTCGGGTCCAAGGGTTATCGGAGCGCCGGGCGCGAGCCTGTTGAGCTCCTTGAATGTCGGCAGGCGGGCTGAGACAAGATGAACGTCCAGTTCGGCTGTCCATTTGACGCGCCAGGCTTCTCCCCATTTGCGATGGTCGACCTGGTCCGCTCCGATTTCGCTCAAAGCGCTCGCTTGCTCCGGCTCGGCTCGCAGCGTCAACCACAACTCGTCGGACCGGTGTTTCAGACACAGAAAGGTGGCGGTGCAACCGTTCACCTGGATCAAATCCCCTTTGCGCAGCGAAGCGGCGGCCTGTCCACGCAGCAGCGGGGCCGCGAGTGGCGTTCCGATCCGCAGCACTGCCTGGTTGTAGTCGAAGTAGTAGGCTTGCTCCCCGCCGCAGGCGGCTTCACAACGCTGGCTTTGTGCGCCAAGAATTGCGTTGCTACCAGCCAGGACGATGACGACTTGCCGCTCATTGATCATGCCGGCCTGGTGAAATATTGCCGGCTGGCCGCACACCGTGACATGTGTGCCCCAGGTGCAGTGCATGAGCTCCTCGAAGGTGGGCTCGATTTCGCCATCGGGGGACAAGGCGTGTTCGCCATCCTGCTGCAACAAGGTGCGAGCACATGGCTCTTGCATATCGTTGAGTGAGGGTAGCGCTGTCGCAACCTCATGCATGTCTTGCGGTCCTCTACTGGGGCGGGTTCGCCACTTCAATCATGCTAGAGGGAACTTGGCCGAAAAGCAGCTATACCGACGGTTGCGTGGCGACGATACGTTCGCATGGGCCGCTCAGGGACCGGCGTGCCGCGGCGCGGCGACGAAACCGGTGGCAAGGCTCATGGGTTTCCTCCGTTCAATGGCAGCGCCAGGACGATCTTCCCGACATGTGAACCGGCTTCCCTGCATGGGGAGGTCGACTTCGCCGCCAACTACATCGGCATGCAGGACCCGGAGGTCGAATTCACGCCGTTGCTGAAGGAGCCCAACGTGCTGGCCTGTCCTGCTGGCCAGCGGGTCAGGAAACGACCCAGCCCACGGCGTCGTCGTAGCTAGGGAAAAGCCGCAGGTCCAAGCCGTTGCGCTGGGCTTCCGATTCCACGACGCCGCTGATCTTCTCCGCCTCGATGACCAGCGCGACTTTCTTCATGCGCGCGAGGCGGGCGGCCATGAGCGTGCCGACCGCGGTGCGCTCTGGCAAGCCCAGCCACCCCACCAGGCCGGACAGATCTACCACCAGGCGGTCGCTCGACGCGCCGGCAATGGCAAGCTCAAGCTCTTTCAGCACTTCGTCCCAGGCCTCGCTGGAGACAAGGCCGTCGATGTGCGCCTGGCAGAAATCGTCGTGGGGAAGGATTCGAAGCTTCAATGAGGGATCCTGGTCGGGGAGACCAGTTTATAGCGAGCTGAGCGCGAGCTCGTGCATATGCGTGCATTCGAAGCGATCGTCGGCCAAGTCGTAATCCCAGCGCTCAACCCGGCACACGCGGGGGGCCGCAGGCACTGGCTCCCACCGGATAAGGTTGACAGAGTTGGGCGTGCCATGCCGCACGCGGTGCGACACCGCCGTGCCCGCCTGGACGCAGTACGTGGGGCGGGGCGTCGATGGCGCGCGCGCGCATAGGTCGCTGACATAGGGCAGGTGGATGTGGCCGCCAAGAACCAGGTCGGCCCCGGCAGCGGACCACGCTTGCAGGGCGGCTTCGCCGCCATGCAGTCGGTCCTTCTCGTCTTCGAGCCGCATCACGCAAGCGGGCTGGTGCGTCACCACGATTCGCAGCTGCCCCGGCGCGGCCTGCCGCAGCAAACCCTCGACGCGCGCCACCTGCGCGGACGAGACTTCGCCGTCCTTGTGCCGCCGCGCGCGAGTGGTGTTCACGCCGATCAGCAGAAGATCGTTCAGCGCCAGCACCGGCTCGAGATCGTCCCCGAATGCCGCCGAATAGCCCGCATACGGGAAGAATACGCGCGCAACCACGTTGAACAGCGGGATGTCGTGGTTGCCCGGCAGCGCCAACATCCTCGGGATGGCCAGCGAATCGCAAAATGCCCGCGCTGCCGCGAACTGCGCCCGGCGCGCGCGTTGCGTGATGTCGCCGCTCAGCACGAGCACCTGTGGGCCATTTTCGCGCGACAGCGCGCGCAGCGCCTGCGCCACCGGAGGCTCCTCGGTGCCGAAATGCGTGTCCGAAATATGGAGCAGCACGCTCATTCCTGTGGCTTTCTTTGTTCAGGCAGCGGTACCATCACGCACAGCGGCCGCGGCGATACGGAAAAGCGCAGCGGCGGCGTCATCCACTGCACCTCGCCGTCCGTGGACACCTTGATGCGGCGCGCGAAGGGCACGGCCACGTCAAGCGAGCGCAATCCGAACGAGTCGAGCTCCGGCGCCTCGCCGAGTTTGCCCACCAGGCCACGCAACAAGAGCTTGAGCTTGCCCCAGGCGCCGAGGCGATGGGCGACCAGCGCCACCATGCGGCCGCTGCCGACGTTACCCACCAGCGCCTCGTCGATGCCGACGCGCCGCAACTGCAGCCGGTTGTTGCAGACGAACAGGCTGGGCGTGCGAAGCCGCGTCAGGCGGCCGTCCAGCTCCGCGTCCAGGGTCAGGCGCCGGCGCCACTTGAAGAGGCTGACCAGGCCGGCGGCGACCGCGATCCAGCGCTGCCGCTTGCCCAGCTGCTTCTTGGCGTTCTCGCGGTCCTCCAGCAACTGGGGGTACAGCCCGATCGACGCGTTGACCAGGAATACGCGCGCATTGACCAGCCCCGCCTGCACCGGTTCCAGCTGGCCGGCGAGCAAGGCGTCCACCGCGTCCGCAGGGTCCAGCGGCAGGCCGTGCTCGCGCGCGAACAGGTTGAAAGTGCCCATCGGCACCACGCCGAGCGGGCAGCCGTAGCGAAGTGCCGCTTGCGCCGCACAATTGACGGTACCGTCGCCGCCCGCGGCCACCAGCACGCCCCCGTTTTCGGCCGCCAGCCGCGCGGCGCTGTCGCATGCCGCAACGATGCCGCCGTCCCCAATCTCGACGAAGCGATGACGCCGGCCCGAGGCTTGCAGCGGCTCCCGGATCGCCTCGCGCTTCTGGCTCGCCTGTTCGGCGTCCGAGCCCGGGCTCATCACGATGAACCACTCGGCGACCGACGACGGGTCCGCCGCGGCGAGGCTCGCTGTGTGCGAGAGACTGTCGGCGGACATCGACGCGCGAATCAGCTGGCCTGACCGTTGCCGGCCCCCGGCTGCGACGGAATCGCCTCGGTCCACACCGCCACGTCGCCGGGCGTCATGGTGCTGGCGGGCGTGAGCCGGCCATCGACGTAACCGAGCCGCTCGACGTCGTGCAAGTACTGCTCGCGCGAGAGCAGCGTACCGGCGCAAACATGCGGGTCTTCAGCCGGGGGCCGACGCGTCTCGTCCGCAAGCCGCGCGACGAGCGTGTCCATCACCCAGCGCGGCACGCGATGTCGCTCGCCGGGGTAGATGTAGCCGAACAGCGTAAGGTGCGCGAGCAACACGCGCCAATGGCGCCCGAAGCGCTGCAAGAGACCGCTCCAGTCCAGCTGCTCGGCGTTGGCCTGCAGCAGGTGCGCGATGTCGGCGCCGTCGTAGCGCTCCCGCTCCATGATGAACGCCTTGGACAGGAACCCGTCCTCCATATTGGCCAGGCGCACCGGCACGCCCAACACTTCGGCCTGCGCGTTATTGCGAAACCAGAGCTCGTCCACCGGCGTCACGCCGTTGCCGGAGTTGAAGATGAGGTCGATGAAGTCATCGCCCGCATACACCTTGGCCAGCCAGTGCGGGTAGGGGATTTCCGGGCGCCAGCCCTCGGCCCGTGCAAGCGAGGCGACGCGATCGTAGTCCTCGCGGCGGATGAAGAGGTCCAGGTCCTTCGTCGAGCGGCGGATGCCCGTGAAGCACGCGTGGGCGAAGGCGCCGCCGACCAGGAAGGGCACATGCGCATCGACCAGCACCTGCAGGGCGCGGCGATAGAACGCCGCGGTCTTGGGAGCGACTTCGTCTTCCAGGGACGGGGCGAGGGTGGGGGTGGCGGCTGAGGACATGATGCCAGACTAGCCTCAACCAGCAGGCGCGCGCGAGGACGGTTGACCTCAAGTAGCGTCGGCGTTGGCCTACACACCTGTCCAGCGGATGGGCGATAAGGTTGGTTGTCATCCCCACAAAACGTTCAAATGGGAAAGTCCGCCAGCACCGTCCGCTTCGCCGCGGTCGGCGATCTCCACGTCACCAAGGATTCCGCCGGCACCTTGCGCGGCTTCTTCGCGCAGGCCTCCGAGGCGGCGGACGCGCTGCTGCTGTGCGGAGACCTCACCGATTACGGCACGGCCGAGGAAGCGCGCATCCTTGCCGATGAGCTGGGCGCCGTCTCCGTGCCGATCGTCGCCGTGCTGGGGAATCACGATTACGAATCGGGCACGCCCGAAGCCGTCCGCGAAATTCTCACTCACGCCGGCGTTCGCGTGCTCGATGGCGAGGTATGCGAAATAGAGGGTGTGGGCATCGCGGGCGCGAAGGGATTCGCCGGCGGCTTCGGCCGCGGCTCGCTCGGCGCATGGGGTGAACCGGCGATCAAGCAGTTCGTGCAGGAGGCCCTGAACGAGGCCATGAAGCTGGAATCGGCGCTGGCCAAGCTGCGCATGGCTCGGCGGCTCGTGATGCTGCACTACTCGCCGATCGCGGGCACGCTGGACGGGGAGCCGCTGGAGATCTTTCCGTTCCTTGGTAGCAGCCGGCTGGAAGAGCCGCTGCTGCGTTATCCGGTGGACGCGGTGTTCCACGGCCACGCGCATCGCGGCGCGCCGGAGAGCCGCACGCTCAATGGCGTCCCCGTGTACAACGTGGCTCGCCCGCTGCTGTTGCGCACCCGGCCGGACCAGCCGCCGTTCCGGCTGTTCGAGTTGCCGCGCGAGCCGGCTTAGCCGCAGCCCGGCGCGCAGGCCAGACCGTACTAGTACTAGTACAAGCTTCGCATGGGCCACCGCGGCACTAAGCTCGCACTCCCGATCCCATAAGCGCGACGACACCGAGCATCGCCGGGAAGGCCGCATGCGGGGAAGAAGGTGGACGGCACTATGAAGATTGTTGACGCAGCACAGGGAAATTTCACACGACGTGCCTAGGGTTAATTTGCATGTGATCCATGTTTGATTAACTCATCAAGAAAGGTTTAATCATGGCCAAGCCTCTTGACTCATTCGTTCAGGTCTCTGGTAACGGTAACGGTGGTGGCAGTGGAGGTGGAGGCGGTGGAGGTGGAGGCGGTGGAGGTGGAGGCGGTGGAGGTGGTGGTGGTGGTGGAGGCAAGCCCCTCAAGGGCGACCTATACGGTGACCAGTATGTCCTGTTGCGCGACCTCGACCCGACCGACGGTGGTGGCGATGGCGAGCCGATTCTTGACGCGAACGGCCAGCTGATCCTTGTCGGAACTAATGGGGAATTGATCTATTTCGTCCCCAGCCTCGTCGAGGAGGGAGAGTACGAGATCCCCCCAGAGGATCTGCCATATGTCGAGACCGTTGAACTGGAGCGGGCCAACGTTGCGCGCGCCCCTGACTCGGTGATGGAGAAGTCCCTGGCCGCGGCCATGGCAAAGATAGACGCGGCGACTGAGGTCACCACGGACGCGGCCGGGCGTATCGTCTGCGATGGGGTCACGATTGACTCTCCGCTCGAAAACCTCGCGCTGTACGAGCACCTCATGACATCCGGTGGCGAATCCAGCTGGCCGGCGGTCACCGAAACCTGGGCCCAGGTGTTCGTCGACTTGCTGGGCGACAACATCGAGAACCCGGCCTGGGACCCGTCCAGCCTGCTTGGCGCGGCCTTCTCGAAGAGCGCCCCGATCACTCTTGACGCCGTTCTTTACGAGAACTCGGTCATTGGTGTGAACGACGTGACGACGGTTGACGGCTCGACGGTCGTCGATTACTTCGGATTCACGGATGGAACCGGCGAAACCTACACCTATGACCGCGTCGAACGCTTCGATGGATCGTGGATCCAGTGGCTCGAGGACGTGGACATCGACGGTGACTACGAGGTCGTGACGGACACCGTCCTGAGTGCCGTGTTCGGCGGCGCGCAATGGAGCGATATGTACCTTGGAGCCGCGGCCGACCTGGGCGGGGTCAATGACTTCGCACAAGCGGTGGACGACGCACGGGCCGTCATCAACTTCATGCACGAGCAACTCGGAGCCGTAGAGGTGTCGGCGCCGTTGTCCGGTGTTGCCTCGGTCACGGAGGTGTCGGTCGAGCTGGTTGGTGTCAGTGGATACGCCAACTCCATGTTCGCAGCCGATTTCACGGTCTGATGAGGCTGCGGGGTCGCCAGTAACAGTCGTGGTCGAGGCGAGCCGATGGCTCCCTCGATCACGAACTTCAGATTGCGCTTTCGCAGGCGATTTCTCTGGCACGCGATACTGGATGCGAAGTCAAGCGGCAGGCGCCATACTGCAGCCCCATGAGTGAATTGAAGTTCGTGCCGGCCGACACAGTCACGCCCGTCAGCCTTCACGCCGCCTTTGCCGCCGCCTTCTCGGACTACCTGCTCGGCCCCTTCAATCTTCCGCTGGACCAATGGCCGGTATTCGTCGGGCGCCAGGCGGCCGATCTCTCCCTCAGCCGGGCCGCCGTGCGCGACGGCCTGCTGCTTGCCTTTGCGCTCGTCGCGCCGAGGCCGGAAATCGGCCATTGGCGGCTGGCGACGATGGGCGCGACGCCGGAAGCGCGCGGGAGCGGCGCCGCGCCAGCGCTGCTGGATGACTTCATATCGCGCGCTGCGTCCGCCGGCATGCGCGGCGTGGAGCTGGAATGCTTCGCGCAGAACGAAAGGGCGCAGCGTCTGTACCACGCGCGCGGCTTCAAGACCGTGCATGCGCTGTATGGCTATGCGCGCGCCACCGATGCGATCTTGCGAGACGGCGATCCGTCACACGGGCCCCACATTGTCGATTTGCCGGTCGCCTTCGCTTGGCTGGATCGGCACAACCGCGAACTCGGTGACTTGCCCCTGCAGGTGACGCCGGCGTCCCTTCGGGCCCAGCCCGTCTGGCTGCATGCATGGCAGCGCGGCTCGGCGCAACTTGTGTTCGCGATGCGCGGGGCGCAGAGCGTCGTGATCCACAGCCTCGTGGACCGGGATGCGGCACAGCACGATGCACAGGCGCTGGTGGCGCAGCTGGTGCGGCAGCATCCCGGCCGCAGCATCGCCGTGCCGCAACTGCAACGGCTCGACCTGGGGGGTGAGGCATTGGAGCGGCTTGGCTTCGAGCGGCAGCCGCTGCACCAAGTGCTGATGCGACGCGCGACTTGAACCGACGTGCGCCAAGCACAACGTCGCGTTATCTCTTGATCCCGCGCAGGGAAAAAATCTCTCGGCGGCATTTACTTGTACGGACAGACTATTCGTTTCGATCGAGACTTGGGGATAGATGTCATGACACAACTATGTAAATGAGAGGTCAATCATGAAAAAACAATTTCTCAACAGCCTGTGCGCTGGCTTGTTGGCCGCCGGATTGGTGGCCTGCGGTGGCGGTGACTCGGCGGCTCCGGTGATGACGGTGGGCGCCAACGGCGCTGCGACGATCGACGTCGCCACACTGAACACCGCGGTCGCAAGCTACCCGTTGGCGGCCCTGTCCCCGACCGAAGCTGCAAGCTTGGCCTTCATGCGCGAGGAAGAACAACTGGCCCATGACGTCTACGCTGTGAGCACAACCTTGTGGCCGCAACCGATCTTCGCAAACATCACCGTCAGCGAAGCCACGCACTCCGCGGCAATCAAGGTCCTGCTGGATCGCTACCAGCAGCCGGACCCGCTGGCGGGCCTGCCGAATGGCACCTTCAAGTCGCCGGCTTTCCAGGCCCTGTACGACAGCTACGTCGCGGCCAGCCGTGTAAGCCTGATCGAGGCGCTTACGGTGGGCGTCGAGATCGAGGAACTCGACATCCGCGATATCACCGCCCAGAAGGCCGGCATCGACAATGCCGACATCCTGATGGTCTATGACAACCTCTTGAGTGCCTCGCGCAGTCACCTGGCGGCGTTCATGAAGGTGCTGACGCAGCAGGGCGGAACCTATGTACCCAAGTACATCACCCAAGCCGAGTTCGATGCGATCGTGAATCGCTGAATGGTTCGTGGGCGGCTAGGCCTGAAGGCGCGCATCACGCGCCTCCGTGCCAAGGGGCCTTACCGGGCCGTGCGCGTCAGGTAGACGCCCGCCCAGCCGGTCTCGCCACTGGCCATGCTCGCCGAGATAGCCAGCCAGCCGTTGCGCAGCCCGTCGCGCTCGACACCGACGGAAATCACCGGTACCCCAATAGCCTGCGGGTCGATGGCCGAACCGTCCATTCCGGTTTCGACGACCGTGCGCATGACAGGCGTCGACGATGGCGTTACGGTGAAGTAGATGCCATCGACCTGCGAGGGCTTGCGGCCCTTGAATGCCACCTGGGCCTTGCCGCTTTGCGTATAGGCGGCAACGAAGGAGGCCGAGCGCCAGCGGGGATCCTCGAAATCCTCCGATTCCGCTTCGCCCACACCCGGGGGCCGGCCGGAGAAGTTCCAGTAAAGAAAGTCGAGGTATTCCACGCCCGTCTTGGCCACTGCGTAGGTCTTGCGGGCCCGCACGTCATGCACGAAGAAACCCTGATTCACGGGGATCGCCACTGTGTGCCCGCCGGGGTAGATGGCATTGCAGAAATCGATGACGGCCTTGTTGCCCTCCGTCGGACAAGCGAGGGTGACGGATCGAGTCGCGGAACCCCACGCTCCCCAGAATGCGACGAATCGCCCGTCGTAGGCCAACCCTTCGCCCAGCCGATTGAACGTATACCCGGGGCCAAAGGGCTCACCGGGGACCTGGCTTCCAATGCTTACGAGGGTCTTCAGCGGGGGCGTGGTTGCGAGCGGCGCTTGATAGATGCCGCCCATCGTGGGAGCCTCCTCGTTGTCCAACCCAAGAAACACGGCGTCGATGTCCGAGGCGCTGGGCGGCGCCGTCGAGCCAAAACGGACGCCGGAGTCACCCGGGATCAATGTGTTCGAACTCGCGATGACCTCGGCTTTCGCCGGCGGCCGCGCCGAGCCGATCATGCGGTAAAAGATGCCGGTCTTTCTCGTCGTCCCGTCGGTGTAGTTGCCCTTGAAAACCACGGCATTCGCATGGGCCACGGCCGGCGCCCCCGGGAACTGGTCGAACTTCGTCCCCGGTGCCACTGCCGCAGCGGGAGCGGGAACGCCGAAGTGGCCGAAATCGGGGACGGCGCCGAGCTGGGTCATGGCGCCCGTGGGCTCGCCCTGGCGCATCGTATAGATGCCTGATGTACCTGCTTTCGTTTCCGTGTTGTCGGCCAGCACATAGGTCCAGACCGGTTTCGACTGTGCGCGGCTCGCGATTGTCTTGTTAGCGAGGCCGATGCGCGGGAATGCGGGAAATTCAGTGAACGTGGCGAGCTTGCCGGAGTAGTGCGTATTGTTGGGCTGCGGTACCTCTGTCATCTTGTCGAACACGACGGTCAATGGACCTGCGACCCCGCCCATCTGCCGTGAGTAGATGCCGTGCAATGGCTCGCCTGCGGTGCCTCCTCCCTTGCTGCGGGCCCGCAGGACCACGAGCCCGGTACTGTTCACCGAAGGTTGGTTGAAGCTGTTGAACACCCGGCCATCTCCGCCGGGAATCACCGTTGCGCTGTTGGCAACGGTGCTCCAACGAAGGAGGCCGGGAAGCGCCTGCGCATCGACGCTGCCCAACGTCGTCTGAGCTCGGGCGCCGGTCACGGGAAATGCAAACGCGATCGCCGTGCATACGGCGCACAGGCTCCATGGAACGATGTTGCTCTTCATCATTGCTGCTCCATCGCGGGGGAACTCGAACCGGATGCCAGGCCACGCCTGTCCCATGGATCCGGGTCTTCCCGCGCGTCGGGCCCGGCTCATACTCATGCCTAGTCCCCTTTGCGGCGCATTTCGTTGCGCCCAGTCAATGAACATTCATGCGCCGGCTCGGCGCAGTGTGTCAGGCCCCCGAGTCAAGCTGCCCGCTGCAACGTCAGCAAGAGGCTGACACCGCCGTGCTCGTTGCGGGCCTCGATCGAGCCACCCATTTTTCTCATGTACGTGCGCGCCACGAAGAGGCCTTGGCCCCGTTGGCCGGACGTCGCCGGCTCGGTGCCGGACACGCCATAGTCGAACACCCGCGCCAACAGCACATCGGCGATCGGCGCGCCCTGGTTGTGGATGACGACTTGGGCGACGCCGGGCTCCTGCGTCCGCAATTCCATCGTGATCGGCGTACCTGGTGTGCGGTGCCGATCCGCATTGCGCAGGATGTGCGTAACAACGTCCTCCAGCGAGAACTCTTCGGCGCGGACGATCACGGGCGACGCGCTGGGCTGGTAGCACACGCCCTCGATACCCGCGAAGTGCGCGTTGCCCGCGACGTGGTGCAGGAACTGGTCCAGGTTGATGGTTCCGACATCGAGATTCGCCGCCTGCAACGCTTCGCTGGGCGACGCTTGTCCGTACAGCACCTTCACCGCCTGCTGCATGCGCTGCACGTAGCGGTGCCCCTCGTCGTCGGGCTTGGGGTGCAGCACCATCAACGACTGCAGCGGCGACAGGATCTCGTGGCCCACGGCCTGCAGCATGTCGCGCTCCTGCTGCGCCCGGCGCTCCTCGCGCTGCACATCGTCCTTCACGCGCGGCAAGGCCACCGGCCAGGATGCCCAGCTCGTCGGAGCCCCGCAGGTCCGACACATCGATCTGGCCGATGCGCTGGTCGGCCCTCGTGCCCTGGACATTGGACGAGACCGCGGCGGCGCGTTTCGTGAGCACGGCGATGCGGCGTATCAGTCCGACCTCGATCACCAGCCAGGCCAGCGCGATGGCGGCCAGCATCGCGCCGACGTACCATGACACGCGGGTGGCGACGATGCTCAGCCGGCTTTCGATGCCACGCGCGTCGCCGCTGAGCGTCACCTCGTAACGACCCAGGGGCGTTGCGATGACGTCGCGCGTCGGCGAAGGTGCGACGGCGCCGTGGGCCGGCAGCCGGCGGATCAGGCGCGCGATCAGTGGCGACTCGAGCTCGGCCTCCTCCTGGCCCTTGAGCACCAGCAGTGGCTGCTTGCCCGTGCCCAGCCGCTGGATGTGCAGCGTTTCGCCGGGGAGCAGGGTCTTGCGCAGGTCATCGAGCGAGGGCGGCGGCACCGCGCCGGGCGCGTTGCTGTCGAACAGCGGCTTGGTGCTGCCGGGCGCAAGCATCTGCATGTGGACCCGGATGCTGTCGAGGTCTTCGGGCGGCCACACCGGGCGTATGCCTGAGAACAGTGCTTCGCGAAATGCATCCACCGGCAGGCGGATCGAGAAGAAGGCACGGCGAGCGCAATCGGGCGGTGTGGCGGCAGCGTCGATGCAGCGCCCGCTTTGCCACAGCCAGCCCCGAAAATCGCGCAGCGGCCGCGCCCCGCTGGCCAATGTCGGCTCGCCGGTATCCTCGAAGCCGGTCAGGCGCCCGCGCACCAGTGCCGCGTCCGGATCCGACAACGCCTCGAAGGGGGCTATCCACTTGAGCGTCTCGCCGCGCATGGTGAGGCTCACGCCGGCGCGATGCACCGCGTCGAGGTCCAGCTCGCCGCGCTCGCGCGGCACCAGCTGTCCGACGGCGAAGCGGCCCACGAGGTAAATGAAGCCGCCCGCGTAGGGGTTGTTGCCGATCGCCACGCAGATGGAACTGTCGTCGGGATAGCGCACCGAGCAGCCCGCCATCTCCACCGCCTGCTGCGCCTTGTTCTGATCGTCGAAGTCCAGCGCGCCATAGGGCAGCATCAGCGGCCGAAGTGGAGTCACGTCTTCGCCGTGCACGGTCGGGTTGATCAGTGCCAGCAATCCTGCCGGGTGGCGCAGCCGCGCCAGCACCTCGGCCTGCGTGCGGCCGAAGCCCTGGCGATAGTTCTGGTAGCTGCGTTCCTTCTCTTCCTTCAGCAGCACCAGCGCCAGCGCGATGGTAGCGACGGCCAACAGGAGGAACACCCCGCGAAAGAGGAGGCGGCGCCGGAACGACGCCAGGCCGAGGCGCGGCATCGCGCTCATCGCTCCACCCGCTTTACCCGATTCACCCAGCGGAACCCGCGCATCGGCACGTTCTCGATGCCCTCGAAGCCAGGGTCGGCCTCGCGGAAGGCATCGCGGATGGTGCTGACATGCTTGCGCACGTTGTCGCGGTTGCGTCCGCTCTTCACCACGTCGAACAGCTCCTCGTAGGAAACCACTTCGCCCGCGCGCTGGTACAGCGTGGCCAGGATGCGCTGCGCCGTCAGTGGCAGGTTGATGCGCTCGCCGCGCCACATCGGCGTGCGCTGCCACAGCGGGTCGAGCGAAAGTTCCTCGGCGGGAGCTTGCCGCGCGTCGGCCGCCTTGCCGCTGCGCGCCACCCGCAGAATTTCCAGGAAAGTCTCGATGAAGTCGGACTCCTCGAAGGTCGTCTTCTGCAGGTAGTCCCAGGCGTCCAGCGCCTTCATGATGCTTCGGTAGATCGCGGCAGGCATGGCCGAGACGACCAGCACGGGCGTGCCCTGGCGCTGCTTATTGATCGCGTTGATCAGGGCCACGCCGGCATGGCGTTCGCGCCCCAGTTCGATGTCCAACACCACCACGTCGTAAGGTTCGCGCGACAGCGCGGCTTCGGCGTCGTCGCGGTTGAACCACTGGTGAATATCGATGCCGGGGCGCGCGGCCCGGATCCATCCGGCCAACTGGTTGCTGGTGGGCAGGTCGTCTTCGATCACGGCTACGAGGGTCACGCTTGCTCCGAATGCTGGGGGGATTATCCCGGCGCGGGGGCCTCGCCGGTGTGAGTGTTTCTTCCGGGGCCGGAGCGAAGAGGCCCCGCGCTCGCGTTGTTAGTTCCGGGGTAGCTCACAAGAATGGGTTTCATCGCAACACACGACGAAGGAGAAAGCGATGACCACCTTGCAAACCCGTTACGCACGCGCCGTGGCCCAGCTGGCCCTGCTCTGGGCGGGCGCGCTGCTCGCCGCCTCGGCCTGGGCGGCCGGCATCCACGAGGAGGGCTACCTGCTCGAAGCCGACACCTGGCGCAGCGAAGTGGCCGGCGCGCCTTCGGCGGACTGGCCGGTGGACAGCTGGTACCGCCTCTCACTTGCGGACAGGTCAGTGGAGGTGCGCAAGGCCCGGCCGAGCGAACCCGACGACGCCGATCCGGACAGCTCTTTCTACGTGCGGGTGCCGGGCACGCGGCTGAAGGAGGGCCTGCGCCCCAAGTACCGCTTCTCCCACCTGATCCTCCAACCCGCGATCGGCAAGCAATACGAGCTGATGCTGGGCAAGACCCGCTTCTCGTTCACCGTCGAGAGCGACGAGCGGGGCACGCAGTACAGCATCAGTTACGGCGGCGAAACCTACCAGTACCCGCTGGGCCTGCCGGCGGCGGCCACGCTGATCCACGCCGTCGCCGACCTGGACGCCGACGCCATGCCCGACTTCCTGGTGGAAGTGGGCGACGAGCTGTACCTGCTGCTGTCCACCCGCGCCGTCCCCGGCACCAACATGCCGAGCGCGCAGTTGGTGGCGATGGGCGGGTGCTAGTCCACTCCATATCGTTCAAGGAACCATCATGCTGCACCGCTTCAAGGTCATGGCCGCCCGCGCCTTCCGCCGGATGCTGGCCCGCACCCTCCGCCCGGCCGGGGACGCAACCCCGGACATCCCGTTCAGCGCCGAGGCCACGCTGTCGCGCCTGGCACGCGTCCAGCGCGTCCTGCTCTTCGTGGCGACCGCCGTGCTGGCGGGCTGGCTTCTCTACAAGCATTTTCCGGTGGAGACCGTGGCGCGCGGCGACGTCGGCGTGCGCACCAACCAGGTCACGGGCAGCGTGACGCAGTGGCGAGACGGCAGCGTGTTCGTTCTGCGGGGCCTGCACGAGTTGCGCATCTATTCCTTGCGCGACCAGGTCTATCGGCCCGAGCAGGTGAGCCGTTCGAGCGGCGCGGCGCCGCTGCAATCCGTGGAAGGCCTGTCTGTGGGGGTGGACCTGGCCGTGCGCTACGCGCTGGACCCCGCGCGCATCGCCGCCGTCGCGAAGAGCCTGCCGGACAACTACGCCGGCGAGATCGTGGAGCCGGCGGTGCACGGCGTGATCTACAAGGTGTTCGCGCGCTACACGGTGCGCGAGATTTTCTCGACCCGGCGCGCCGAGATCCAGCAGGTGATCGAGGGCGAGCTCAAGCCGCGCCTGGCGGCCGACGGCATCGTGCTGCGCGGCGTGCTGATGGGCAAGGTGGACCTGCCCGCTGACTACAAGCGCGGCATGGAGGGACTCCTGGCCGAGGAGTTGGAAACGCAGAAGATGCGCTACACACTGGAGCTCAAGGATAAGCGCGTCAAGGAGACCGAGCTCGATGCCCAAGCTGAGAAGGTGCGGCGCGAAGTGCGGGCCGAGGCATCGGCGCGAGAGCAGATCATTGCTGCCAAGGCGCAGGAAGAGGCGATGAAGCACGTGCTGCCTTTCAAGCAGCGCCAGATCGAGCAGCGCCAGCTGGAAGCCGAAGCCGACAAGCAGTCGCGCATGAAGATCGCCGAGGGCAGCGCCCAGGCGCGCCGCATCGAGGCCGCGGGCGAGGCCGATGCGCGCCAGAAGCTCGCGGAAGTGGAAGCCTGGCGCATGGAGCGCATCGGCAAGGTGAACGCCGAGCAGATGGCCCGTGAAGGCGCGCTCATCAGCCAGCACCCGCTGCTGATCCAGAAAACGCTGGCCGACAAACTCTCGGACAAGATCCAGGTGATCATCGCGCCCCCGCCGGGCGATGGCGGTTTTGTCGGCGCGGGGCTCTTGGGCAACCAACGCGTCGCGGCCCGCAAGGAGTGACCATGCTCGAAGCGCTGGCCCTCTCCTATGCGATCGTCGTCGCCGACCAGGCTTCGCTGCGCAACGCGCCGCGCGACTCGGCCCAGCAGCACGCCCAGTTGTGGCAGGGCGAGTTGGTCGAGGTGCGGGGCGAGCGCATGGACTACGTGCAGGTGTACGACCACAGGCGCGAGCGCGCCGGGTTCGTGCGCGCTAGCCAGGTGCGGCGCACCGCGCTCGCGCCGGACGAGGCGCCCGAGCTGCTCGCGGTGATTCGCCTCGTGCGCGAGACGCCGGGCTCCGAAGCGCTCGGCATCGGCTTTGCGATGGGCTACGTCCAGGCGGCGCCGGCCGAGACGCTGCGCGGCAAGGAGGGCGTCGAAGTGTTCGACGCGATGGGCACCATGGCCGACCGGCTTGCGCACCGCGCCTCCTTCGGCGCGGCATTAGCCAAGCCCGCGCAGGCCGCGCTGGCGGCCCACCTGGAAGTTGCGACGCGCTACGGCGTCGGCTTCAAGAGCTACGAGCGCGACGGGCGGATGCAGGTCTGCTACGAGGGCGAAGCGTTCCGCCGGGTGCTGGCGATGGAGAGTACGCCGCAGCAACGCGCCCGCGCGGCGCTGGCACTGACGCGGCCGGAGTGCGTGGACCCGCAACTGCGCCCCCTGGAGCGCGGCCAGGTGGATCAATGGCGAGCCGACGTGCTCGAGCGTGTTGACGCCGCGGGGCTGCCGGCCTACCTGAAGAACCGCGTGCAGATGCGGCGTGCCGGCATCTTCAGCGCGCTCGCCTACCAGCGCGCGCGGCAAGGGCAACCTGCCGATGCGGCGGCCCAGCGCGCGCTGGCCGAACTGGGCGGCGTCAGCAAGGGCGAACTCACGGACGTCGACCAACCGGCATACAACGACGCGGCGATGCGCACCAACGCTTCGCGTTGGGCGGCGTTGCCCGCTCCAGCTGCAGCCGCGCCGCGCCAGCCTTCCATCGTGACCGCGCGCGGCCAGCCCGGCGAAACCTGCGTGATGCTGGTCGATGCGACGCACGACGCAGCCAACCCGCTTGTCCGGCGCTGCACTTATTCCCTCGTGTGGACGCAGTCGGCAACGATCAATCGCGAAGGCAACGCGCTCGCGCTGGCCGTGCAGCCGATGGAGGCCTGGCGCGAGCTGTGGCTGTTTCGCAAGGGCTCGGGTGGCTGGCGTATCGATGTGCTGCCGCCGGCCACCACCGGTCCCGATGTGGGCTATGCCGAGTTCGCGGGCTGGGTGCCCGGCGGCAAGCAACTGCTGGTGGCGCGCGAGGCGCGTGGCGACGGCAAATACAAGCGCAGCTTCGAACTCGTGCGCCTGGATTCGCTAGCCACCGAGCGCCAGTCGCCCGACCCCACCGCGCTCGGCGCCTTCCAGCGCTGGCAGGACCCGACGTGGAAGCGCATGACGGTGAGTCTGCGCTGAGCGGGCAGAAAGCGTTGACGGCTATGCAAGCAACTGAACGTTGCCGCCGGCCGCTGTCGTGTTGATCGTCAACGTCTGCTCCGCGCAGAAGCGGTAGAGGTAGTGCGGACCACCCGCCTTCGGCCCCGTGCCCGACAGCCCTTCGCCGCCGAAAGGCTGCACGCCGACGACGGCACCAATCATGTTGCGGTTGACGTAGCAATTGCCGATGTGGGCGCGCGCGGCGAGAGCCAGCGCGCGGCTGTCGATGCGCGTCTGGATGCCCAGTGTGAGGCCGTAGCCGAGCGCATTGACCTCGTCGATCACGGCCTGTGGATCGCCGCTCCAGCGCACGATGTGTAGCACCGGCCCGAAGATTTCCTGCTTGACGTCGGCTATGCGGGCGACTTCGAAGGCCTGGGGTGGCACAAGATTTTCCGTTCGCCCCGAGCCTGTCGCAGGATTCTCCGAGTTCCGACTGTCCTCAGAGTGTGGGATTGATTTATCCCGAACGGTGAGTCTGCGCGCGCTCGCCTCCAGCCGATCGAGGTGCATCTGGAGTCCCTCATAGGCCTCCTTGTCGATCACCGGGCCCACGTCCGTCGCGAGCAGTGCCGGATCGCCGGTCGAAAGCTCACGCGCCGCGCCCTGGACCATCGCGATCACGCCGTCGGCGATGCCTTCGTGCACGCACAGCAGCCGCAGCGCCGAGCATCGCTGGCCGGCCGAGCGGAAAGCGCTTTGCACCACGGCGTCGGCGACCTGCTCCGGCAGCGCGGTGGAGTCCACCACCATCGCGTTGATGCCGCCCGTCTCCGCGATCAGGGGGACGATGGGGCCGTCCTTGGCCGCGAGCGCGCGCTGGATGATCTTGGCCACTTGCGTCGAGCCGGTGAACACGACGCCCGCGATGCGGGGTTCCGCGACCAACGCGGCGCCTACGGTTTCGCCAGGCCCATGCAGCAGTTGCAGCGCGTCCTGTGGCACGCCCGCGCCGTGCAGCAGCTTCACCGCTTCCATCGCGATGGCGGGCGTCTGCTCGGCCGGCTTCGCGAGCACCGTGTTGCCGGTCGCCAGCGCCGCCGCAACCTGGCCTGTGAAGATCGCGAGTGGGAAGTTCCAGGGGCTGATGCAAACCCAGGGTCCGCGCGCGATAAGGCGCAGTTCGTTGCTCTCGCCCGTTGGGCCGGGCAGCGCGATCGGCTGCATGATGCGCTCCGCTTCGTTGGCGTAATAGCGCAAAAAGTCGACTGCCTCGCGCACTTCGGCCACGCAATCGCCCCAGGTCTTGAAGGCTTCCTTCACGAGGAGCGCGCACAGGTCGGGCATCTGCGTTTCCATGGCATCCGCCGCCCGGCGCAGCATGCCGGCGCGCTCGGCCACTGGTGTCGCGCGCCATGCGGGAAACGTGTGCAAGGAGCGGCTTACCGCATCGCCCAAACGCGCCGTCTCGAAAACGTCGATGGCCGCGACTTGAACCGTGCCGTAGGCCGCCAGCAGCGGAGCGCGCATGCTTTCCACCGCAAGGTCGGCGCCTATGCTGTTCCGGCGTTGCGTGCCGTACAGGTCCGGCGGTAGAGGCAGGGAGGGCGCCGCTTGCAGCCGCAATGGCGAAAGCAGGAGCTGGTCCATGCCCACGGATTCGTCGGCGAGCTGGTGCACAAAGGAATTGTTGGCGCCGTTCTCCAGCAGGCGGCGCACCAGGTAGGCGAGCAGGTCGCGGTGCTGGCCGACGGGCGCGTAGACGCGGCACGCGATCAGCGGGTTGCGCAGAACCTCGCCGTAGATCCCTTCGCCCATGCCGTGCAGGCGCTGCAATTCGAATGGTGCGCCGATGCGAGATGCCATCTGCAGGATCGCCGCGATGGTGCCCGCGTTGTGCGTGGCGAACTGCGGGTAAATCACATCGTGCGCATCGAGCATCGCGCGGGCGCAGGCCAGGTAAGAGATGTCGGTGTGGTGCTTGTGCGTGAACACAGGGTAGTGGGGCAAGCCCATCTCCTGCGCTCGCTTGATCTCGGCGTCCCAGTATGCGCCCTTGACCAGGCGGCACATCAGCCGCAGCCCGTAGCGGCGCGCGAGCGCGGCCACGTGCTCCACCAGTTCGAGCGCGCGGGTGTGGTACGACTGCAGCGCCAGGCCGAAGCCTTGCCACTGCGGGTGCTGGCGCGAGACCTGCGCGGCCAGCGCCTCGAACACGTCGAGCGAGAGCTCCAGCCGGTCTATCTCCTCGGCGTCGATGGCCAGGTTGATATTGGCGCGCGCCGCGCGCTCGCACAGGCGCCACACGCGCGGCACCAGTTCGGCCATGACGCGCTCGCGCTGCGCATCCTCGTAGCGCGGGTGCAGGGCGCTGAGCTTGATCGATATGCCGTCGTTGGCTTCGACCGGCTTGCCTGCCTGGACGCGGGAGGCAATCGTGTCGATTGCGTCCTGGTAGCTCGCGAGGTAGCGCAGCGCGTCGCGATCAGTGCGCGCGCCTTCGCCCAGCATGTCGTATGAGTATCTCAGCCCCTTCATGTTGCGCCGCGCGGCAACCGCCTCGCGCAACGCTTCGTTCATCTCCTGACCGAGCACGAACTGCCGCCCCAGCAACTGCACCGCGCGCAGCGTCGCCGCGACGACGGTGCGCGCGCCGAGCTTGCCGAAGAGGCCGCCGTCCTCCGTTCGCCCTGCGCCAGTCGAAGGGCCGGGCAGGAATTTCTTCGACATCGCGATCGCCGTGTGCGACAGGCGCGACAGCGCGCCGTCGGCGGAGCTCTCGAAATCGGCGCGGCCCAGCTGGTCCGCGGTGAGTGCGATCGCGGTCTCGGCGTCCGGCACGCGCAACAGCGATTCGGCCAGGCGCATCAGGGCCAGCCCTTCGGCGCTGGATATCGGGTACTCCTTGAGCAGGCTTTCCATGGCCCAGAACGGGGGCGGGTGTTTGCGCACGGCCTCCACCCAAGGGCGCGCCACGCGAACGGCGGCCGGCCAATCCAGCACGTCGTGCAGCGATTGCAGGCGATGGGCGGCCACTTCGGCCTCGCCGCGGTAGGGGAAGGGCAGTCGTTGAGTAGAAGGTGTGGACATGGCAGCGGCATCTCTAAGAACAATCCCACATGGTGGCTCGCCTTCTCGTGAGTTTCACGCTAAATTATGCGAAATTGCAGAATGAATCACTATCAATGGATGACGCGCTAGTCGATATCGACAGGATTGACCTGAGAATCCTGAATGTCCTGCAGAAGGACGGCCGCATCTCCAATATCAAGCTGGCGGAAACGGTCGCGCTCTCGCCCACGGCTGTGCTGGCGCGCGTGCAGCGCCTCACGCGCGACGGCTACATCCTCGGCTACGAAGCTCGGCTCAATCCGCTGAAGCTGGGCGCGGGGATGATGGTGTTCGTCGAGGTACTGCTCGATCGCACCACCCCGAATGTGTTCGAGGCGTTCAAGGCGGCGGTTCAGGTGCATGACGAGATTGCCGAATGCCACATGGTCGCGGGCGGTTTCGACTATCTGCTCAAGACCCGGATGGCCGACATGCAGGCCTATCGACAGTTCGCCGGCACGGTGCTGTGGCAACTGCCTGGCGTGCGCGAGACGCGTACCTACGCTGTGATGGAGGAAGTGAAGAGCACCACGCGGCTGCCGCTGGGGCCCTAGCTAGTAGAACTGGATCAGACAAGGGAATTCGAGCGCCGAAGCGAAGTCGTAGATCCATGAGGATTCGCGTTGCACTGGTCCTGCTCGGCTGTCATGCGATGTCGGCATTCGCGGCGCCACCGTCGTCGCTGGCGTGGGAGCCTCTCATCGAGGTCACGAGCGGGCGGGCCGAGCGCGGTCCGTGGCGCCAAAACGAATCGCGCTTTGATTATGTGGACGATCCCGCGGTGGCCGTCGATGCGCAGGGCGGCGTCGCCATCGCCTGGGTGGACCAGGCGCGCAAGGCCGTGTTGTTCCAGCGCTTCGCGCCCGATGGCAAGGCGCGGTTCGACCAGCCGGTCGATGTGTCGAGACAGCCTGCGACCTTTTCCTGGTTGCCGCGTATCGCGATCGCGTCGGACGGGCAGGTGCTCATCGCTTGGCAGGAGATCATTTTTTCCGGCGGTTCGCATGGCGGCGAGATCATGGTGGCGAGCTCGCGTGACGGCGGCAAGTCGTTCTCGAATCCCGCCAACCTGTCCAACTCGAAGGCCGGCGACGGCAAGGGCCGCATCGACAGCAAGCGTTGGCACAACGGCAGCCTCGATATCGTGGCCGCGCCGGACGGCGATGTGGTTGTCGCGTGGACCGAGTATGAAGGCGCGTTGTGGGTCAGCCGTCAGACGGCAGGTGCTGAAGATTTTTCGCGGCCCGTGCGCGTCGCGGGGAGCGCCGCCACGCCCGCGCGTGGGCCCACGCTCGCGGTCGGGCCTGGCGGCATGCTGTATGTCGCCTGGACGGTCGGGGAAGACGAGGGCGGCGACATCCACGTCGCGGCATCGGCCGACGGTGGCGCCAGTTTCGGTGCGGCCCGGCGCGTTGCGCCGAGCAAGACGTACTCCGATGCGCCCAAGCTTGCCGTCGATCCGGCGGGGACGCTGCACCTTGTTTACGCGGAGAGCATCGGTGGCCCCTTCGAGCGCTTTCACGTTCGCCACACCCGTTCGAGTGATGGAGGGCGCAGCTTCGAGCCTTCGCGCGAGATTTCGGCGCCGCCGCCCGCGGGGTCCGTGAGCGCGGGCTTCCCATCGCTCGGCATTGACGCGCGGGGCCGCGTTTACGTCACTTGGGAGCTTTACACGAATGAACGCCTGCCGTCACGGGGACTGGGGCTGTCGGTATCCCTGGACGGCGGCCGAAGCTTCACGCCGCCAGGCGTCGTGCCCGGGAGCATCGACATCGCGGGTGGCTTCAATGGCAGCGGCCAGGGACTGCTGATGCAGAAACTCGGCGTGAACGGCAACGGCGTGGTGGCCATTGCCAACAGCAGCTTCAAGCCGGGCGCACACAGCCGCGTCTGGTTGATACGTGGGCGCTGGCCTCGGTGATCGCGTCAGGCGGCCTTTCGATCGCCCGCACCTTTAATTGCCATCCAGTGGGCGACGTCGTCACGATGCTTGGCGCTGTAGTGCAGCCCGAGCTTGCTGCGCCGCCACAGCACGTCGTCCGGGTTCGTGGCCCACTCCTCGCGATGCAGGTAATCGAGTTCCGCTTCGAACAGTCCCGGTGCCACCTCGGCGCCCATGCCAGCGGCCGAAGGCGTGAGCACCGAGTCGACGCGGCTGCCGTACGCGCGGGCCATCCGCTGTAACTGCGCGGCGGCAGGCCACGTATAGCGTTTGCGCACTTCGGCGACGAAACGCGTGAAGTCGGTGTCGGGCCGCTGCGCGGGCCCGATCCAGCCGGAGAAATCGCCGCCCGGCAGCAATGCACCGCCTGTCCAGGCGCGGCGCGCGTCGCCAAGCATGCGGCCCACCTCAGCGGCGGCGTCCTCGGCGAGCTTACGGAAGGTCGTGATCTTGCCGCCCCAGATCGTGAGCAGAGGCGCGGCCTCGGTGTTGGCGTCGAGCAGGTAATCGCGCGTGACCGCCGATGCGTCTCCCGAGGCATCGTCCAGCAGCGGCCGCACACCCGAGTAGCTCCACACCACTTCGGACGGATAGACCGGCCTGTTGAAGTATCGACTCGCCTGCGCGCACAGGTAGTGCGTCTCATCGGCATCGATACGCGCCTGGCGCGGCTCGCCTTGCAGTTCCACGTCGGTGGTGCCGATCAGCGTGAAGCGGCCCTCGTAGGGGATGGCGAAGATGATGCGCTTGTCGGCGTTCTGGAAGACGTAGGCGTGGTCGTGCTCAAAGCGGCGCGCAATGACGATGTGGCTGCCCTTGACCAGGCGCAGGCTGCGGCTGGCAAGCGTTTCGCCATGGGCGCCTCGGGCCTCGCGGCGCAGGAACGACTCTGCCCAGGGGCCGGCCGCATTCACCAGCGCCCGCGCGCGCACTTGTCGCGCCGGGCCGCCTGCGGGCCGCAGCCTGGCGGTCCAGCCCTGCATGTCGCGCTGGGCCGCTTCGCAGCGCGTGCGGGTGAGGATGTGCGCGCCCTGTTGGCGCGCATCGAGCGCGGCGAGCACCACCAGGCGCGCGTCGTCCACCCAGCCGTCCGAGTACACGAAAGCGCGGCCCAGGTGGGGCCGCAGGCAGGCGCCCAGTTCGTGCCCGCGCAGGTCGATGGTGGCCGTGCCCGGCAGCACATCGCGCCGGGCCAGGTTGTCGTAGAGGAAGAGGCCGGCGCGAATCATCCAGGCGGGACGCATGGACGGGTCGTGCGGCATCACGAAGCGCAGCGGATGGATGATGTGCGGCGCGCTTCGCAGTAGCACCTCGCGTTCGGCGAGCGCCTTGCGCACCAGCGAGAACTCGTAGTACTCGAGGTAGCGCAGGCCGCCGTGGATCAGCTTGGTGGATGCCGACGAGGTGTGCGAAGCCAGGTCGTCCTGCTCGCACAGGATCACGCGCCAGCCGCGCCCCGCCAAGTCCCGCGCAATGCCGGCGCCATTGATGCCACCGCCGACGACCAGTACGTCGCAATCGGAATCGCCGCCCGTTTGGCCTGCGGACGGCGCAGTGGTAGCGTCAGAAGGAGCTGGCATTTGCTTCCAAGAAAATTCGGGTGTGTTCGTATTTGTTCGATTATCGTTCGCTTTTGATCGTTTTATTCATCGTTTTCCCTGAACCTGGTCCTTCCTGCCCGTATTACCCTCGCCAGACCCGAGCCGCACTAAAAAGAAACTTCCGTGAATTCAAACCCCCGGCAGCTGAAGCTGCTCGACGTCGTCAGGGCCCGTGGTTCGGTGACCGTGGAGGAACTCGCGGACGGGTTGGGCGTGACGCTTCAGACCGTGCGGCGCGACGTACAGCGGCTGGCCGAATCGGGGCTGCTGACCCGCTTTCATGGCGGCGTGCGAGTGCCCAGCTCGACGATCGAGAACATCGCGCACACCCAGAGAGAAAGCCTGAACGCCGACGGCAAGGCGGCCATCGCGCGCGCCGTGGCGGGGCAGGTGCCCAACGACTGCTCGCTGATCATCAACATCGGCACCACGACGGAGGCGATCGCCCGCGCGCTGCTGGGGCATCACGGCTTGCGCGTCATCACCAACAACCTGAACGTGGCCGCGATCCTCAGCAGCAACGCGCGTTGCGAGGTGATTGTGGCCGGCGGCGTGGTGCGACCGCGCGACCGGGGCATCGTCGGCGAGCCGGCGGTCGATTTCATCCGCCAGTTCAAGGTGGATATCGCGCTGATCGGCATTTCCGGCATCGAGGCCGACGGCACGCTGCGTGATTTCGATTACCGCGAAGTAAAGGTTGCCCAGGCCATCATCGAGCATTCGCGCGAGGTCTGGCTTGCCGCCGACCACACCAAATTCAATCGCCCCGCGATGGTGGAACTGGCCCGCCTGTCGCAGATCGACCGCCTGTTCACCGACAAGCCGCCGCCCGAGCCGTTTCCGGCGCTGTTGGCCGACGCGGATGTCCGCCTGGACGTCGCAACCCAACGAGGAGCACCATGACCTACCTTCTCGCACTCGACCAAGGCACCTCCAGTTCGCGCAGCATCGTCTTCGATGTGGGTGGCAAGCTCGTGGCGCAGGCCCAGCGCGAGCTGCCGCAGATCTACCCGCAGCCCGGCTGGGTCGAACACGACCCGATGGAAATCTGGCGCGGCCAGCTCGCCACGGCCCGCGAAGCGTTGGCAACAGCGGGACTTCAGGCGGCCGACATCCGCGCCATCGGCATCACCAACCAGCGCGAGACCACCGTCATCTGGAATCGCAAGACAGGCGTGCCCATCCACCACGCAATCGTCTGGCAGGACCGGCGCGGCGAGCCGGTGTGCGCGCAGCTGCGCGAGCAGGGCCATGCCCCATTGATCCAGTCGCGCACCGGGCTGCTGATCGACTCCTACTTCTCCGCGACCAAGATCAAGTGGCTGCTGGACCATGTGCCGCAGGCGCGCGAGCAGGCGCAGCGCGGCGAGCTCGCGTTCGGCACCATCGACAGCTGGCTGCTGTGGCAGCTGACCGAGGGCGCCCTGCACGCGACGGATGTGACCAATGCCTCGCGCACCATGCTGTTCAACGTCCACGAGAACCGGTGGGACGAGGAGCTGCTGGCACTGCTGGATATCCCGGCCGCGCTGATGCCGAAAGTGTTGCCCTCGAGCGCGCACTTCGCCGATACCGCGGCGTCGCTGCTCGGCGCGCCGGCGATGATCGGCGGCGTGGCCGGTGACCAGCAGAGCGCGCTCTTCGGACAAGCTTGCTTCAAGGAGGGCATGGCCAAGAACACCTATGGCACCGGCTGCTTCCTGCTGATGCACACGGGCTCGAAATTCCAGATCTCCGCCAATGGACTGCTCACGACCAGCGCGGCGCAGGTGAGCGCTCAAACCGAATACGCTACTGAGGGCAGCGTATTCGTCGGCGGGGCCGTAGTGCAGTGGCTGCGCGACGGCCTGCATGCCATCAAGGCCAGCGGCGAGGTTCAATCGCTGGCCGAAAGCGTGCCCGATTCCGGCGGCGTGATGATGGTGCCTGCCTTCACGGGCCTGGGCGCGCCGTATTGGAAGCCCGATGCGCGCGGCATCATCACCGGCCTCACGCGCGGCACGACCGTCGCGCACATCGCGCGGGCCGCGCTGGAGAGCATTGCCTACCAGAGCGCCGCGTTGCTGCTGGCCATGAGCCGCGACGCAGTCGCGGCCGGCGCGGCTCCGGTGAGCGAGCTGCGAGTGGACGGCGGCGCCTGCGTGAACGACCTGCTGATGCAGTTCCAAGCCGACCTGCTGGGCATCCCGGTGGTGCGACCTGCTGTGACTGAGACGACCGCGCTCGGTGCCGCCTACCTGGCGGGCCTGGCCAGCGGCGTCTACAAGAGCACGGAGGAACTCTCCGGCATGTGGAAGGCCGAGCGGCGCTTCATGCCCACGCTTTCTGCCCAGCGCGCGGGCGAACTGATGGCGCGCTGGGAACATGCGGTGCGCCAGGCCACGCTTGCTTGATCACGGGGAAAGCGCGCATGTTACGCCCGGCGCGGCGGGGCAAAATGGAGTCTTTCTCGCAGCAGGGGGATTCATGAAGTCACATCGCATCCTTGCCGCCGCGCTGGTTGCTTTTGCATCCACCGCCGGTGCGCAGACGCTCAAGCCGGGTCTGTGGGAGGTCACCCACAAGATGAACAGCGGCAACAGCCAGATGGACCAGCAGATGGCGCAGATGCAAAAACAGATGGCCGCCATGCCGCCCGCCCAGCGCAAGCAGATGGAAGAGATGATGGCGAAGCAGGGCACGCAGATGCCGGGCGCCGCGCCAGGAGGCGGCATGAGCATGAAGATGTGCATGACCAAGGAGATGGCCGAACGCAGCGAGATTCCCGCGCAGCAGGGTGACTGCAAGACGACTCAACAGTCGCGCAGCGGCAACACGATGAAGATGGCGTTCACCTGCACCAACCCGCCGTCCCGCGGTGAGGGCCAGTACACGTTCACCAGCCCCGAGGCCTACAGCATGAAGATGGCCGTCAGCACCACGGTGCAGGGCAAGCCCCAGAAGATGAACATGGAAGGCTCCGGCAACTGGCTGGGCGCCGATTGCGGCAACATCAAGCCGATCGCGCCGCCGAAGAAATAAGAGCTGTCATGCCGGACTTGATCCGGCATCCATCAGCGCGCGAAGATGGATCCCGGGTCAAGCCCGGGATGACGAATCCTTTTTTGCAGGCCTGCCGCCGAAAATTGCCGTCCCCACGCGCACCATCGTGCTCCCCGCCGCGATGGCCGCTTCGAGGTCGGCCGTCATGCCCATGGACAGGGTGTCGAGCGCGATCCCGGCCTCGCGCAGTTCGTCGAAGAGCGCCTTCGCCTTCATGTGAACGGCCCTTTGCCCCGCGAAATCGGACGCGGGTTCGGGGATGGTCATGATGCCGCGCAGGGTCAAACGTGGCAGTTGCGCCACATCGCGCGCCAAGGCCAGCGCGTCCTGGGGCGCCACGCCGGACTTGGCCGGCCCGCCGTCGATATTCACCTGGATGCACACTTGTAACGGCGACATGTCCTGCGGCCGCTGCTCCGAAAGGCGTTGCGCCGTCTTCTGCCGGTCCACGGTGTGGGCCCAGTCGAAGTTTGCAGCCACGAGGCGCGTCTTGTTGCTCTGTATGGGGCCGATACAGTGCCATTGCAGGGGCAGGTCGCGCAGCAACGCGATCTTCTCGACGCCCTCCTGAATGTAGTTTTCTCCGAAGGCGCACTGGCCGGCCGCGAAGGCCTCCCGCACGGCCTCGGGGCCGAAAGTCTTGGACACAGCGAGCAACGTAACTTCGTTCACGAGCCGGTGCGCACCCTCGCAGGCGAGGGCGATCCTCTCGTGAACTCTCTGGAGGTTGCTGCGAATCGTGGTCATAATTGTCCAATGGTCGAGCCGGCCCCCCGCCGCATTGCTCGGCCGCCATACCTTTTTGAGGGGACCTGTGGATATTACCCAGCTGCTGGCGTTCAGCGTCAAGAACAAGGCTTCCGATCTTCACCTGTCGGCCG
>JAQZBU010000215.1 GCA_029237735.1 Ramlibacter sp.
CCGCGAAACCCGCTACCGGCACCGGCGCGGCGACACCGTCTGGGGCGACTTCAGCTGCACGCTCGCGCGCGACCTCGACGGGCAGCCGCTTTTTTTCATAACACAAGTGCAGGACATCACCGAGCGCAAGCTCGCCGAGCGGCGCCTGCGCGACACGCAAGCCATGTTGCATCTTGCGGCGCAGGTGGGGCGCCTGGGCGCCTGGGCCTGGGACGTGGGGGCCGAAACGCTGCAATGGTCGCAAGAGGCCTGCGCGATCTTCGAGGTAAAGCCTGGCTTCGCGCCGACGACGACGCAGGCCATGCGCTTCATCGCTCCCGCGTACCGCGCGAACATCGGCGCCACGCTCAAGGCCTGCCTGCGTGGCGGCAGCCCGTTCGACATCGAGTTGCAGATCATCACGGCCAAGGGCCACCCGCTTTGGATACGATTCATCTGCGAAGCCGAGTGGGACGCCCATGGCCGCGTGCGCCGGCTCCAGGGGGCGTTGCAAGACATCTCCGAGAGCAAGAAAGCGCAGCAGGAGATCATGCGGCTGAACGCCGGGCTCGAGGAGCGCGTGCAGCGGCGCACCGCGCAGCTCGAGGCTGCCAACCGCGAACTGGAAGCGTTCTCCTATTCGATCGCCCACGACCTGCGCGCCCCGCTGAGCTCCATCGACGGCTTCAGCAACACCCTGCAGGAAAGCGCGGCCGGCGTGCTGGACGAGCGATCGCAACATTATCTGCGGCGTATCCGGGCCGGCGTGCGCCAGATGAGCGAGCTCACCGACGGGTTGCTTTCGCTGGCCAGCCTGTCGCGCGCGGACTTGCAGATGGAGCAGGTGGACTTGGCCGAGCTCGCCCGCTCGGCCGTGGCGGGCTGCCGGGAGCGCTCGCCGGAACGCGCGGTCGACATCGTCATCGCGAACAGCCTGCCGGCCAGGGGCGACCCGCGGCTGCTGGCCCAGGTGATGGGCAACCTGGTGGGGAACGCGTGGAAGTTCACTTCGCGCAAGACCCGGGCGCGCATCGAAGTGGGCGGTACGCGCGATCGCGACGGGCAGTGGGTGTACTACGTGCGCGACGACGGCGCGGGATTCGACATGGCCTATGCGTCGAAGATGTTCGAGGCCTTCCGCCGCATGCACACCAGCGCTGAATTCGAGGGCACGGGCATCGGCCTGGCGATCGCGCACCGCGTGATCACGCGCCACGGCGGACGCATCTGGGCCGACTCGGCGCCCGAGCGCGGCGCGGCGTTCTACTTCACATTGGGCGACGCGACGGGGTAGGGCGGCTTCCCTCTCCTGCTCACCATCAGCTGGTTGACGACGCCCATCACGTCATCCACCAGCGCCACCGCCTTTTCCATCGCGATGGCTTGTTCGTTCGACTGTACGCACCCCATCAGCGTGACGAGCCGCCGCTCGCCGAGCACCCACACGCTGGTGTCGGCGAAGCGGCCATCCAGGCGCAGGTATTGCGCCACGCGGGGAATGATCTCCTGGTCGTAGAGGTAGGAGTTGGCAAGGCGGCAGCGGCCCGAGAGGTGGCAGCTTGTGCCGTGCTGGGCACGGACATGCGCCACCGCGGCCATCTCTTCGAGCGTCACGCCCGGGCCCTGCGGCACGGGGCAGTTGGGGATGGCCGAAGTCACCTGCACGAACGGATCGTTGAACAGGTTCTTGCGCTCCTGCGCATGCGCGGCGCCGAACGCGAGGAAGCTGCAAAACACGACGGTGACCGACTGCTTCACATGCGTTGCCCCCACCCTAACCCTCCCCCAAAGGGGGAGGGAATGGGATTACACGTTCATGATCGTTACAGCGCGCGCGTTCAGGTAGGCATCCATCGCCTCCGGCCCGCCTTCGGAGCCGTAGCCGGAATCCTTGATGCCGCCAAAAGGCATTTCGGCCGAGGGCATTGCCGGCATGTTGATCCACAGCATGCCCACTTCCACACGGCGCGCGAGCAGGTCGGCGTTCTTCAGCGACTTCGTGAAGGCATAGCCGGCCAATCCATAAGGCAGGCGGTTGGCTTCGCTGATCGCGTCATCGAGCGTGTTGAAGCTGCGGATCGCGGCCATCGGGCCGAACGGCTCGTCGTTGAACACCTTGGCTTCCAGCGGCACGTCAGTGAAGATGGTGGGCTGCCAGAAGTTGCCTTCGCTTCCGATGCGCTCGCCGCCGTGCGCCACGGTGGCGCCGCTCTTGATCGCGTCCTGCGTGAACTCGGCCATGGCCGTGAGGCGCCGCGGGTTGGCCAGCGGGCCCATCTGCGTGCCCTCGACCGTGCCATCGCCCACCTTTAGGCCCTGCGCGTGCTTGACCAGCGCCTGCGCGAAATCGTTCTTGATACTCTCGTGCACCAGGAAGCGCGTGGGCGAGATGCAGACCTGGCCCGCGTTGCGGAACTTCGCCGCGCCGGCGGCCTTGACGGCCAGCGCGATGTCCGCGTCCTCGGCGACGATCACCGGGGCGTGGCCACCCAGCTCCATCGTCACGCGTTTCATGTGCTTGCCGGCCAGCGCGGCCAGCTGCTTGCCCACGGGCGTGGAGCCGGTGAACGTGATCTTGCGGATGACGGGATGCGGGATCAGGTAGTTGGAGATGTCGGCGGGGTTGCCATACACCAGGCCCAGCACACCGGCGGGCAGGCCCGCGTCGGCGAAGGCGCGGATCAGCTCGGCCGGGGCGGCGGGCGTTTCTTCCGCGGCCTTGACGATCATCGAGCAGCCGGTGGCCAGCGCGGCAGCCAGCTTGCGCACTACCTGGTTGATCGGGAAGTTCCAGGGCGTGAACGCGGCGACCGGGCCCACGGGATCCTTCAGCACCATCTGGCGGGCCGCGAGGTTGCCTCGCGACGGCACGATACGGCCGTACACGCGCAGGCCCTCGTCGGCGAACCAATCGATGATGTCGGCGGCGGCCATCGCCTCGCCCTTGGCCTCGACCAGCGGCTTACCCTGCTCTTGCGTCAGCAGCAGGCCGATGTCACCGGCGCGCTCTCGCATCAAGGCGGCGGCTTTGCGCATGATCTTGTTGCGCTCGATGGCCGGCATGTCGCGCCATTTCTCGAAGCCCTTCTGGGCCGCGGCCAGTGCGCGATCGAGGTCGGCGGTGCCGGCGTGGGCCACGCGGCCGATTTCCTTGCCGGTGGCGGGGTTGAAAACGGCCAGGCTCTTGCCGTCGGTGGCGTCCTGCCATTGGCCGTCGATGAAGAGTTGCGTGTTGGGATAGCTCATCGGGAAATTCCTGTGGTGCGGTGAAACGAAGTCGGCGAAACCAGACATTGTCTGGCAAATGCGGTTTGATTGCTGAACGGCTATCGTGGGCGCCGAGCCCCAAGCGGCAATGCCAACCGCTGTCGGAGTTCGTCGTTGGCAGGCGATACCGTGTGGCGCGAGCTTTGCCGGTAACCTCGAGTCGCCTTTCCCGCACCAGCCTCGACAGCATGCGTTTGACGGCTGGCAGGCTCGAGCCGCAGGCTTTCACCAGCTCCGAGCCGATTTCCGAGTGATCAGCTCGACAAATGAGCTGATTTTGGCCGATTTCGAGCCGATTCTCAGAATCGGGCCGGGATTCAACCCACTGCACTTCCCGGACGGTCCAGACTATTTTTACCAAGCGCCCGCTTGCTGAAAATACCGCCCTTTGCTATGGTCGACGCATGGAAATCGCCGTGCCCCCGTCTGCCGATGTGGCGAAACGCCCGCGCGGCCGGCCGCGAAAGACGGCAGAGGACCCGGGCGACGGCAACCGCCGCGGCGAGTTGCTGCGCTCGGCGGCACGCCTGTTCCGGCGCAAAGGCTTCGATGCCACCAGCACGCGCGACATCGCGGCGGCGGTGGGCATGCAAAGCGGCTCGCCGTTCTACCACTTCAAGAGCAAGGGTGCGCTGCTGTACGCGGTGATGGAAGAGGGCATGCGCTCGGCGATAGATCGCCAGCAGATGGCCCTGCTCCGCGCCGAGCTCGCGGCGCCGGATGCCGCGGGACGCCTGCGCATCCTGATTCGCAACCACTTTGATGTGCTGCTCGGGCCGGACAGCGATTTCATCCCTGTCATGCTGTACGAGGCGCGTTCGATCACGCCTCGGCAACGCGCCACGCTGGCCCAGCTGCAAAGCGAATACGAGGCGCCGTGGGTGCCAGTGCTGGAGGCGCTGCACCGCGGGGGCCGATTGAAGGCCGAGGTGAAGCTGGCGCGCCTCTTGATCTTCGGGGCGCTGAACTGGTCGGCGCAATGGTACGACCGGCGCAAGGGCGCGTCGCTGGATGAACTTACCAACGAGGCCATCAGACTTTTCATTGGAGACGCCACTTGAACCACTACCGTTCCATCTTCGGGGCGCACGTCGTGCTGATCGGCCGCAAGTTGGAAAAACTGCACGACACGGCGGGCGAGATCGTCGCTGACGGCGGACTGGCCAGCTTCCATGCCTGCGACATCCGCGAGGAGGAAACCGTCAAGACGACGGTGCAGGCGATGGTCGCGGTGCACGGGCGCATCGATGGGCTGGTGAACAACGCCGGCGGCCAGTTCATCGCCCCGCTGGAGACGATCAGCGGCAAGGGCTGGGCGGCCGTCATGGACACCAACCTGACCGGCGGCTTCCTCATGGCGCGCGAGTGCTACCTGCAGTCGATGCAGCATCACGGCGGCGCCATCGTGAACATCGTGGCGGACATGTGGGGCTCGATGCCCAACATGGGCCACAGCGGCGCGGCGCGCGCGGGCATGGTCAGCTTCACCGAGACGGCGGCCGTGGAATGGGCGCACGCGGGAGTGCGCGTCAACGCAGTCGCACCTGGGTACATCGCATCGAGCGGCATGGACCACTACCCGCCCGAGGCCGGCCCCATGCTGCGTGAGATGCGCAACACCGTCCCGCTCGGGCGCTTCGGCACCGAGGCGGAGACTTCGTCGGCCATCGTGTTCCTGCTCAGCCCCGCGGCTTCCTTCATCAGCGGCGATGTGCTGCGCGTGGATGGCGCGAGGCCCCAGGCGCGGATGGGCTGGCCGATGAGGGCGCCGGATGAAGAGGCGCAGCAGCGCGACGCGGTGAAGCCGTTCAATGGGTTTCATCGTGCGCGGGAGCCGAAGGTGTTCCAGGACCCTCACCCCAGCCCTCTCCCGCAAGCGGGAGAGGGGGCAGTTTCTCCCTCTCCCTCTGGGAGAAGGCAGGGGAGAGGGTAGTGCCGCGCTACGCCTCTTCGTGGAATCCGCTGGGCTCGCTCGCCCTGCAGCGGCGTGAAGCCATGCTGGCGCGCATCGCGCAACTGCGTGCGCTGGAAGATCGCGCGGCCGCGGCGTCCGCGAAGTCCAAGCCGGTGTTCGACAAACGCGGCCAGCTGTTGCCGCGCGAGCGCGTCGCGCTGCTGCTCGACCCCGGCGTGCCATATCTGCCACTGTGCTCGCTGGCGGGTTACCTGCAAGACAACAAAGACCCGGCAGCGTCGGTGCCCGGCGGCGGGATAGTGGCGGGCATCGGCTTCGTCTCCGGCGTGCGCTGCATGATCGTCGCCAGCGACTCGGGCATCGATGCCGGCGCGATCCAGGCGATGGGCCTGGACAAGATCCTGCGGGTGCAGGAGATGGCGCTGGAAAACAAGCTTCCATTCATCCACCTCGTCGAAAGCGCGGGCGCCAACCTGATGCGCTACCGCGTCGAGGGTTTCGTGCACGGCGGCGCGTTGTTCCGCAACCTCGCGCGGCTCTCGGCGGCGGGTATCCCCGTGATCACAGTGCAGCACGGATCAGGCACGGCGGGCGGCGCGTACATGCCGGGCTTGTCGGATGTGGTGGTGATGGTGCGCAAGCGTTCGCGCGCGTTTCTTGCGGGGCCGCCGCTGCTGATGGCGGCGACAGGAGAGGTGGCGACCGAAGAGGAACTCGGCGGCGCGGAGATGCACACGGCGGTGTCGGGGCTGGGGGAGTACCTGGCGGAGGATGACCGGCACGCGCTGGGCATCGCGCGTGAGGTGGTTGGCAAGTTGTCATTGCGGCCCCGGATCAAGTCCGGGGTGACAGCACCCGCAATCCATGGTGCCGAGCCGAGGTGGATGCCGGATCAAGTCCGGCATGACAACCTGGATGAATTGTTGACCCTCGTCCCCTCCAACCTGCGCGAACCGGTGGACATGCGCGAAATCATCGCCCGCATCGTCGACGCATCCGACATGCTGGAATTCAAGCCGCTCTACGGCGCGCAGACGGTGTGCGTGCAGGCGCGCATCGAGGGCCACGCGGTAGGCTTTATCACCAACAACGGGCCGATCGACGTGCCCGGCGCGAACAAGGCCACGCACTTCATCCAGCTGATGTGCCAGCTGGGCCACCCGATCATCTACCTGCAGAACACCACGGGCTATATGGTGGGCAAGGAGAGCGAGCAGGGCGGGATGATCAAGCACGGCAGCAAGATGATCCAGGCTGTCACCAGCGCCACCGTGCCGCAGATCACGATCCAGTGCGGCGCCTCGTTCGGCGCCGGCAACTACGGCATGTGCGGGCGAGGCTACGCCCCTCGCTTCCTCTTCAGCTGGCCGAGCGCGAAGACGGCGGTGATGGGTGGCGAGCAGGCGGCCCGCACGATGCAGATCGTGACCGAGGCGGGGCTCGCGCGTAAAGGCATCAAGCCGGACCCGGAGCAATCCCAGGCGCAGTTCGACAAGATCGTCAAGATGTTCGAAGCGCAGGCCGACGCGTTCTACACATCGGGCCTGCTGCTGGACGACGGCGTGATCGATCCGCGGGACACGCGCGCGGTGCTGGCGTTCTGCCTGGATACCTGCGCGGAAGCGGAACGGAAAGAGTTGCGGCCGATGCAGTTTGGAGTGGCACGAATGTGAATCAGATTGTCATTGCGGACTCGATCTGCAATCCATGCTGGCGCGCCACGATGGATGCCGGATCAAGTCCGGCATGACAGCAAAACGGAGACGAGCATGAACTACACCCACGAACACCTGGAAATCCAGAAAACCCTCAAGCGCTTCATCGACGAAGAAATCAACCCCCACGTCGACGAATGGGAAGAGGCGGAGATATTTCCTGCGCACCAGGTGTTCAAGCGCCTGGGTGAACTGGGCCTGCTCGGCCTGACCAAGCCGGAGGAATACGGCGGCGCGGGTCTGGACTACTCCTATGCCATGGCGATGGCGGAGGCGCTGGGCCACACCCATTGCGGCGGCGTTCCCATGGCCATCGGCGTTCAGACCGACATGGCGACGCCGGCCCTCGCGCGCTTCGGCAGCGACGAGCTGCGCAAGCAGTTCCTGGCGCCGGCGATCGCGGGCGAGATGGTGACCTGCATCGGCGTGAGCGAGCCGGGCGCGGGCAGCGACGTCGCCGGCATCAAGAGCCGCGCCGTGAAGGATGGCGACGACTACGTGATCACCGGCCAGAAAATGTGGATCACCAACAGCCTGCAAGCCGACTGGATGTGCATGCTTGTGAACACGGGCGAAGGGCCGGGCGGAGCGGGCAACAATCCTCACAAGAACAAGTCGCTCGTGATCGTACCCATGCGCGACGGCCCGAACGGCAAGCTGACCAAGGGCATCGAGGTGGCGAAGAAGATCCGCAAGATCGGGATGAATTCCTCGGACACGGGCCTCATCTACTTTGACGAAGTTCGCGTACCGCAGCGCTACCGCATCGGCGCCGAAGGAGTTCCAGGAAGAGCGCCTCTGGGCGGCGGCGAGTTGCCTGCAGTCGCTCACCAACTGCATCCAATGGACGGTGGAGTGGGCGCAGGAGCGCAAGATGTTCGGCGCCACGCTGGCCGACCAGCAGTGGGTGCAGTTCAAGCTGGCCGAGCTGAAGACGGAGGTGGAATGCCTGCGCGCATTGACCTACCGGGCCGGCGAGCTCTACGTGGGCGGCCAGGACGTCCTGGAGCTTGCGTCCATGGCCAAGCTGAAAGCCGGGCGCCTGAACCGCATCGTTTCCGACACCTGCCTGCAGTTCTGGGGTGGCATGGGCTTCACCTGGGAGAACAAGGTCTCGCGCATGTACCGCGATGGCCGCCTCGCTTCCATCGGCGGCGGCGCCGACGAGGTGATGCTGGGCATCCTGGTGAAGACCATGGGCATCGCGAAAAGACCCCCTCACCCCAACCCTCTCCCGCAAGCCGGAGAGGGGGTTCTTTCTCCCTCTCCCTCTCCCTCTGGGAGAGGGCAGGGGTGAGGGCAGTGCGGATTCAGCGCCTGCTCATCGCCAACCGCGGGGAGATCGCGCGCCGCATCATCCACACGGCCGATCGCCTGGGCATCGCCACGGTGGCGTTGTACTCCGATGCCGACGCACGGGCCCTGCATGTGCGCGAAGCGACGACGTCGTTTGCGCTCGGCGGCAACGCCTCGGCCGACACGTACTTGCGCATCGACAAGATCATCGCGGCGGCGAAGGCC